>NZ_CALWUQ010000068.1 GCF_944384695.1 uncultured Agathobaculum sp.
TGACGTCGATGGGGTCCATGTGGATGACCAGATACACGCCCGTGCGCTGCCAAACGCGCTTTTCCGCCTCGTCAATCACCTCATGCACCGCGACAAAGTCGGAATCGCTCGGCACCTCGGCATGCAGTGAAGCCAGCGAGCGGCCCGCACCGTAGTTGTGTATAATCAGGTCGTGCACACCGACAATATAATCGGATTCGCGTACAATATCCGCAATATTATGCGCAATCTCCGGGTCGGCTGCCTCGCCAAGCAGCGGCGCGACCGTGTCGCGCACGATGCCGACGCCCGCCCAGAGAATGAACAGCGCGACCAGCACGCCAACGTAACCGTCCACCGGCAGGGTGGTGAAGCGGCCTGCAATCATGCCGATGACGACCACCGAGGTCGTGATGACGTCGTTTCGGCTGTCCTGTCCCGCCGCCATCAGCACCGGGGATTCGATTCGACGGCCGATGGAGGAGTTGAACGCGCCCATCCACAGCTTTACCAGCATGGACACCGCCAGAATCACCAGCAATACGACCGAAAACGCCACCGGCTCGGGATGGATGATGCGGTCGAACGAGGTCTTGAGGAACTCGAAGCCCACCAGTACAATGATAAACGCCACAATCAGGCCCGCGATGTACTCGGTGCGGCCGTAGCCGAACGGATGCTTTGCATCCGGCGCCTTGCCCGACACCTTGAAGCCCACAATCGAAATCAGGCAGGAAAGCCCGTCGGACAGGTTGTTGAAGGCATCCGCCGCAATCGAAATCGAGCCGGTCAGCAGGCCGATGATGAGCTTGAGCACAAACAGAAATACATTGCACGCAATGCCCACACCGCCGGACAAAATGCCGTACCGCTCGCGCACACGCGCGTCTCTTGTATTATCCGCATCATGGATGAACCAACGGACCAATGCTTTGGTCATAACAATCCCCTCGAATACAAAATGTTATAAATGCCAAATAATATTGCAATCTGCAATATCATAATCGCCGGAATCCCCCACATGAAACTGCGGTGCAGCGTTTTGTGGCGGATGAGCAGCATGGACAGATACACGCCCGGCCCGCCGCCGACCAGCGCCCAGAAAAACAGCGTGCGCTCGGGCACCCGCTGCCAGCCGCTGCGTGCGGCAAGTTTATCATAAATACATACGACCGCGCCGATGAGACTGACCGCAATCAAATAGTATACTACGCCCTGCACGTTTGGCATGCCCTCCTCCGGCGAAATTTCTTTTTATTGTACCACAGTCTGCTGCATATCGCAAATCGGGATGGAAAAAATAGCCGCCGCTAACGCCGCTTTCCGTTCCGCATCCCCCCGCCACAAGGCATGCATTTAATAGAAAACAGGCCGCTTTTGCGGCCTGTTTTCATCAAAAAACCCGGAAAAGCCGGGCTTTTGATACCAGAATGGAGCAAAGTTTCGCTTGTCGGAACTTTGCGCAGCTTTGCTGTGTCTGCGTAAAACACGGCACAGCCCCCTCGATTGAACCTGTACGGTTCAGTCGACTATTTTTTTCGGGCTGCCGTTGTCAAACGGCTGCTTGAAATGGCAGCACAGCTGCAATCCTGAGTCGAACTGCGCGGCATACTGCCCTGCCATGGCTGCTGCGCCAATGCGCGCCAGCCCGAACAGCTCGGGTACGGAATCCGTTCGCGTCTCCTCCGGCGTCCATAGGTTGTGCCAGGGGGTGTGCTGCTCATTGAGCGCATCCCATGCCGGACGCTCCACCTTCATATGACCAGTCAGGATTGCGCCGCGTCCCGCCAGCCGCTCCAACCGCTGCGCGGTGCGGTATACCGTGCGCTTATCTGCATAGAAAAAGCTCTCCCACGAAAGCATTTCGTCAAACGAGCGCCGCAAATCGCGTACCGGCACATCCTCGCCATACACATTTTCCAGCACGGCATGCAGCAGCACCGCCAACACGGCCTTTTCCTCCGACGGAAGCGCGTACAAGCCCGCCGGTTTAAAGTTGGTGACCGGCGCATGATACGCCCGTTCGTACACCAGACTGTCGATATCGCTCTCAATCTGGCAATGCACAGCCGAGGCGTTCAGTTTGGCATCCGCCGCGCAAATCTGCTCCTGCCGGCAGTACACATAGGGGTGAATCTGGCTGTCCAGCGCATAGTGGCACAAAAAGCCGTAAAAATATGCCGCCGCCGTCTCCTGCGCCGCACCGGTCAGACAATGCACGCCGCGCGCGAGCGCTGCGAACAGCTCGTCGGTCTTTTCCGAATGCATACGGTTGCCCAACTTGTGTAGCGGACTGCCCAGCAGAATCTTGCGGTAAAACAGCGGGTCCGGACCCTGACAGCCCCACCGAAAGCTCACCGGATGCTTTTGCACCAGCTCCTGCACCGGCGCGGGAAAGACGCTCTGCGCCTGTTCTCCAAACAGATGATGCGATACAAAATCCGCCATAACCGGACCTCCTCCGTCCTATCAATCGCTTTTCTCTATTATACACGCTTTGTGTCCCGCAGGGAAGCCCCCACTCAGTCCACGCCGGGGAACACGATGCCCGCATCCCGCCGCGCACGCGCAAGCAGCTCCGCCATCTCGATGGTTTTCTCCATGCGGCGGCGGCAGTCCGCACGGTCGTCCGCTTGGACAAGGCCCGCGATGCTCCGCATCTCCCAGTACCACGCGGTTTCGCCCTGCTGCTCGTCAAAGACCTGCTCGCCCGCGTCGGTCACGACCGTGGCGCGCGTGCACATGCTGACCGGGTCCTCCACGCGGATGAACCCCTTTTCTCCTATGATATGCGCGCCGTTTTCGCCCTTGCAGTCCTTCGCACCCGTGCACGCACAAACAAAGCCCGGATATTCCAGCACCAGCACGCCGCCGAGGTCGATACCGTTCTCGTGCCGCCGCGCGTGGTAGGTCAGCTTTTCCGGCATGCCGAACAGTCCGTATACAAAATACAGGTTATACAGGTTGATATCCATGAGCGCGCCGCCCGCGAAGGCAGGGTTGAACACATTGGGTGTCTGTCCGGCTTTCAGCGCGTCGTATTTGCTCGAATACTGGCAAAACGTGCATGACACCTGCCGCACTGGCCCGATTTCAGGCAGTTTCTCGCGGATACGCGCAAAATGCGGCAGGAACAGCGTCGTGATGCCCTCAAACAGGAACAGCCCTTTGTTCGCCGCGAGCGCGGCCAGCGCCTCCGCCTGCGCGCGGGTGGGGGCAAACGGCTTTTCGCAGATGACATGTTTGCCGCTCTCGAGCGCCGCCTTGGTGTGCGCATAATGCAGGCTGTTGGGTGAGGCGACATAGACCCAATCAATTTCCGGGTCCGCCAGCATATCGTCCAACGCGGTATACACTTTTTGCACCCCAAACCGCTCCGCCAGCGCGCGTCCGGTCGCTTCCCCGCGTGAATAAACCGCCTCATAGCGGATGCCCGACACGCGCACGGCCTCCGTCATCACCCATGTCACGATGTTGCCCGTTCCAATCGTTCCGATTTTCATATACAGCCTCTTTTCCGCCTTGCGGCATTCCGTTTGCCTCTATCATGGCATACTTTGCCGCTGTGCGCAACGCATTTTTTGTCCGCTATGCAAAAAAACACAGCCGCCTTTCCCGCATGGGGAAAAACGGCTGCGCCATCCATCTTGTTTTTGGGGCAGTGAAACGGCTTAGCCTTCGTAATCCGCTTCGTTCTCCCAGTTATGCCAGACGGCCTGCACATCGTCGTTATCTTCGAGGTTGTCGAGCAGCTTGCGCATCTGGGCCATATCCTCTTCCTTTTCGAGGGTGACGTAGTTCTGCGGCACCAGCTCGACCTCAGCCTCGACGAAGGAGTAGCCCAGCGTCTCAAGCGCTTCGCGCACCGCGGAAAAATCCTCCGGCGTGGTGTAGATTTCGAAGGTCTCCTCGTCGGCCTGGAAGTCCTCGGCGCCGGCGTCCAGCGCCTGCATCATCACGGTGTCCTCGTCCAGCTCGCCGCGCTCCATGATGATAACGCCCTTCTTGTCGAACTGCCACGATACGCAGTTGGTCGCACCCAGACCCGCGCCGTACTTGTCAAACAGATGGCGCACATCGGCCACCGTGCGGTTCTTGTTATCGGTCAGCGTTTCGACAACGACCGCGACGCCGCCGACGCCGTAGCCCTCATAGTTGTTGGCCTCGTAGTTGACCTGACCGTTCGCGCCCGAATACTTGTCCAGCGTGCGCTTGATGTTATCGTTGGGCATGTTGTTGGCCTTGGCCTTAGCGATGCAGTCGCGCAGGCGGGAGTTGAAGTCCGGGTTGGCCGAACCGCCTTCCTTAATGGCAATGGCCATCTCACGGCCGATTTTGGTGAAGATTTTCGCTTTTTTTGCGTCGTTTGCGCCCTTGCGCTTGGCAATATTATGCCACTTGGAGTGTCCCGACATGGTGGAAAGTCCCTCTTTCTATCTGAAATAAATTTAATATAACCTCAAAAACGCCATACGGCGCATACAAATTTTATCAGATTTTTTATCTTTCCGCAATACCCGCGTGTATATTTTTCACCTGCCGCGTGCAAACTACGCTCGAAAACTTCAAAAAAGAGGTGATTTCCCATGAGCAAGCAGAACAAGCGTCAGAACCCGTCTACCACGAGCCAGAACCCGAACAGCACCCAGAACAAAAATCCGAATCCTTCCACCTCGAACCAGTGCCCGGGCGGCACCAGCAGCAAGAAAAACGATCAGCAGTACTGATTGCTGACCCAGACAAACAAAAGGACGTGCAGCGCACGTCCTTTTGTATTCTTTCCATCAGTCGCCCATCGACAGGCCGAGCGCGCGCGCCGCGCGCACCACTTCGCCATCGGGCGGAACAGTCTTGAGCTTGCCCGCCACCTCTTTGAGCGGCACGGGCACAATCTTGTCGTTTTGCAGCGCCACCATATAGCCGTACTTCTTCTCGCGAATCAGATGCGCTGCCGCCACACCGAAGCGGCTGGTCAGCAGGCGGTCGGCCGGACAGGGTGCGCCGCCGCGCTGATAGTGGCCCGGAATGGTCACGCGAATTTCATGCCCCGTAATCTCCTTAAGCTCGTCCGCAATGCGGTAGGAGATGGAAGGATAGGTCATTTTTTCGCGCGCGGCCTTGAATTCCTTCTTGCTCATCTTGGCCTCTTCCTGACTGATTGCGCCCTCCGCAACAGCCAGAATGGAAAACCGTTTGCCGCTCTTGGCGCGCTTTTCAATCGCTTCCGCAATCTTTTTGGCCGAATACGGAATCTCCGGGATGATAATGACGTCCGCGCCGGACGCAATGCCGGAATACAGCGTCAGCCAGCCGGCCTTGTGACCCATGACCTCCACGATGAATACGCGGGAATGCGAAAACGCGGTGGAGTGGATGGAGTCGATGACCGTCGTGGCGATGTCGATGGCGGACTGGAAGCCGAAGGTCATCTCCGTGCCCCACAGGTCGTTGTCAATCGTCTTGGGCAGGGTCACGACGTTGACGCCGTTCTCGCTGAGGAGGTTTGCGGTCTTGTGCGTGCCGTTGCCGCCGAGAATCACCAGACAGTCAAAGCCTTCCTCATTGACGGTTTTGAGCATCTTTTGCAGCTTGGTTTCCTCGCTGTCCTCGCTCGCCTTCTGCATTTCCTTGAACGGCTGGCGGGAAGTGCCGAGAATCGTGCCGCCCACAGTCAGGATATCCGAGAAATCCCGCGGGTTCATCTCATGGTAATCCCCTTCGATCAGACCGCGGTAGCCGTCCCGGATGCCGTAGATGGTCACCTTGCTGCCCAGTTCGTTATACAGCGTCTTTGCCACGCCGCGCAGGGCGGAATTGAGGCCCTGGCAGTCGCCGCCGCTTGTCAGCATGCCAATCTTCATAAGCGCAACCTCCTTTTTATTACCTTTATCATACGCCAATTTTGCCGTGTTGTGAAGAGCCTTTCGTCAGGTTTTCCATCGGCGGCCTAATTCATCCGTTTTTGACTTCTGTCGCAGTACACGGCATGTTCTGCACAAAATTTTTGTAGGATTCATCAGTTGCACACCATATGTAGTTGTGGTATTCTTAAACCAGACAAGTTCCCTGCAACTGACGGACAAGGTGGAGCGCAAACCACCGGGGAGCAGGGGTTCCGTAAAAATGCCGACCGTCTGGGCAGTGTCGCACAAGATACGCGATGCTGCCCTTTTTTGCATCCAAAAAAGGGCAGCCGAACCAAAGAAACAGGAGGAATCACCTATATGAACGCATGGAACACCTTCATCGGCGGCGATTGGCAGAATGAGATCAACGTCCGCGATTTCATCCAGAAAAACTACACCCCCTACGAGGGCGACGGCGCGTTCCTCGCGCCCGCGACCGCCCGCACCACCGCGATGCGCGAAAAGTTTGACGCGCTGCTCGCTGAGGAGCGCGAAAAGGACGGCGTGCTGCGCGTTGATACCGAAACCGTTATCACGATTACGGCGTTCGGCCCGGGCTACCTTGACAAGGACAACGAAATCATCGTCGGCTTGCAGACCGACGAGCCGCTCAAGCGCGCCTGCAACCCGTTCGGCGGCATGCGCATGGTACGCGAGGCGTGCAAGGCCTACGGCTATGAGGTTTCGCCCAAGATTGAAGAAGAATTCAAATATCACAAGACGCATAACGACGGCGTATTCTCCGCCTACACCAAGGACGTGCGCGAAGCGCGTCATGTCGGTCTGCTGACCGGCCTGCCGGATGCCTACGGCCGCGGCCGCATCATCGGCGACTATCGCCGCGTCGCGCTGTACGGCGTGGACCGTCTGATTGAAGAAAAGCAGCGCGATAAGGACGCGCTGGGCGAAGTGCCGACCACCGAAAAGGAAATCCGCACTGCGGAGGAGCTTTCCGACCAGATTAAGGCGCTCAAAGACATGATTAAGATGGCAGCTTCCTACGGCTTTGACATCACCCGCCCCGCCGAGAACGCCAAGGAAGCCGTACAGTGGCTGTACTTCGCGTATCTTGCCGGCATCAAGGAGCAGAACGGCGCGGCGATGAGCCTCGGCCGTACCTCGACCTTCCTCGACATCTACTTCGAGCGCGACCTCAAGGCCGGCATCCTGACCGAGTCCGAGGCGCAGGAAATCATGGACGATTTCGTGCTGCATCTGCGCATGGCGCGCCACCTGCGCACGCCCGAATATAACGAGCTGTTCGGCGGCGACCCGATGTGGATTACCGAGTCGGTCGGCGGCATCGGTGAGGACGGCCGCCCGCTGGTGACCAAGAACAGCTTCCGCGTGCTGCACACACTGTACAACTTGAATCCCGCCGCCGAGCCGAACCTCACGGTGCTCTGGAGCGAAAACCTGCCCGAAAACTGGAAGAAATTCATCGCCAAGGTATCCATCGACACCGACGCCGTCCAGTATGAGAACGATGATGTCATGCGCCCGTATTACGGCGACGACTACGCCATTGCCTGCTGCGTCTCCGCGATGCGCGTGGGCAAGGATATGCAGTTTTTCGGCGCGCGCGCCAACATCGCCAAGCTGATGATGATGGCCATTAACGGCGGCCGTGATGAAAACAAGTTCGAGCAGGTCGGCCCGGAAATGCCCGTCATGGAGGGCGACACGCTCGACTATGACGAGGTTTGCCGCCGCATGGACTTCTACCGCCCGTGGCTGGCCAAGACCTACGTTTCCGCGATGAACACCATCCACTATATGCACGACAAATACGCCTACGAAAAGAGCCAGATGGCGCTGCACGACACCGAGGTGCGCCGTCTGATGGCGTTCGGCATCGCGGGCATGAGCTGCATGGCGGATTCGCTCTCGGCCATCAAGTATGCCAAGGTTCACCCCATCCGCAACCCGGAGAACGGCATCATCGTCGATTTTGAAATCGAGGGCGAGTTCCCGAAGTTCGGCAACGACGACGACCGCGTGGATACCATCGCCTGCGAGCAGGTTGAAAAGTTCTATCATGCGCTGACCGAGTACCCGCTCTACCGCGGCGCGATTCACACCCTGTCCATCCTGACGATTACCTCCAACGTCATGTACGGCAAAAAGACCGGCAACACGCCGGACGGCCGCCGTCACGGCGAACCGCTTGCCCCGGGTGCAAACCCGATGTCCGGCCGCGATAAGTCGGGCGCACTGGCCTCGCTCAACTCTGTGGCCAAGCTTAGCTACGACTACTGCCGCGACGGCATCTCGAACACCTTCTCGATTACGCCGGGCGCGCTCGGCAAGACCGACGAGGAGCGGGTCAACAACCTCGTCGCCATCATGAGCGGCTACTTTGCCCAGAAGGCGCACCACCTGAACGTCAACGTCATGAACCGCGACACGCTCATCGCCGCTTATGAGCATCCCGAGCAGTACCCCAATCTGACCATCCGCGTGTCGGGCTATGCGGTCAACTTCTATAAGCTCAGCCGTGAGCAGCAGCGCGAAGTCATCTCGCGCACGTTCCACGAAGCTATCTAAGCAAACACATCAATAGAAAGGTTGTGGCAAAATGACCGGACGCATCCATTCCATCCAGTCCCTGGGCGCGGTGGACGGGCCGGGTGTGCGCTGCGTAATCTTTATGCAGGGCTGCCCGCTGCGCTGCGTGTATTGCCACAATCCGGATACATGGGACACGGACGGCGGCGAGCAAATCGACGCGGACGAACTGGTGCGCCGCGTGCTGCGCTACCAGCCCTACTGGAGCAATGGCGGCGGCGTGACCGTCTCGGGCGGCGAACCGCTGCTGCAAGCGGACTTTGTCGCGGAATTCTTTCGGAAACTGCACGAACACGGCGTGCACACCGCGCTGGACACCTCGGGTACGGGCTGCTCGACCGCCGCGGCAGAGCGCGTGCTGCGGCACACCGATTTGGTGCTGTGCGACCTGAAATTCCTGACAGCAGCGGACTATCGCCGCTACTGCCGCGCGGAACTGGCGCAGGTCGAGCGCTTTTTGCAGCTGACCGCGATGAAAGGCGTGCCG
>NZ_CALWUQ010000069.1 GCF_944384695.1 uncultured Agathobaculum sp.
CCTTTATCCTGCCAGTATTTGATTTTTTGACTTCACATCGTGTTCCTTGCCTCTGAAAACATTGATTTTACTGGACTTTCCCATGTTTTCTTATTAGGAGGCAAGTCAGGTTCTCCTTTTTTGTATGCAGTTATCGTTTTTCTCCCTGCGCAACCAGCTGGAAGCCGGGAACAAAGCGCAGCCAGTGTCCGCTCATAAAGCGTGCGGTGAACAGAATGTCGCGGCACAGCCAGTCGGCAACCATGGCAATCCAGATGCCAATGGCGCCCATCTGGAATAGGACAGCCAATACATAGCCGCAGCCAAGCCGCAGCAGCATCATGGATGCAATCGAGCATACCATGGGATAGCGCACATCGTTCGCGGCCCGCAGTACATTCGGCATGGTAAAGGACAGCGGCCAGAAGAGCATGGCGCAGAAGTTATGGATTAGGATGAGCGTTCGTCCCAGCGCAAGCGCTTCGGGGGATAGGCTGTATATCTTCAGCACGAGCGGCGTGACAAGGATGGTGGCCAGACAGCAGCTGGCGAGAATCAAATAGGTGATTTTCAGCAGTTTTTTCGCCATGCGGCGCGCCTGTTCAATATCGCCGGCGCCGATGCATTGGCCGACGACCGTGATGATGGCAAGGTTCATCGCCTGCCCGGGAATGCAGGCGACCGCGTCAAGGTTGTTCGCCACGGCATTGGCGGCGATTTGCGTGGTGCCGAACAGGGCAATCATGCTGACGACCAGAATGCGTCCCAGCTGGAACAGGCTGTTTTCCAGCCCGTTCGGCACGCCGATTTGCAGGATGCGGCGGATGAGCGCGCCATCCGGACGGAAATTACCGCCGCGCCGCAGGCTGACGATATGCTCCGGATGCAGCAGCAGCATGGTGATGACAACGGCTGCAACACCGCGCGAAAACACCGAGGACAGGGCAGCGCCCGCCACCCCAAGCTGGAGGCCGAAAATCAGAACCGAGTTACCAATCAGGTTGACGATGTTGATGAGTCCCGCAATCAGCATGGAGATGCGGGAGTTGCCCTGCGCACGGAACAGTGCCGCACCGGCGTTATAGATGGCGAGCACCGGATAGGAGAACACGCTGACGGTCAGATAGGTGAGTGCGCTGTCCATCACATCCGGTTCAATCGAGCCGAACAGCAGCCGAAGCAGCGGCGTGCGCACCAGCATGACCAATGCGCTCAATGCCACCGAGATGCAGGCAATGACAAAATAGAGCTGGCGCGCAGCATTGCAGGCGCGCCGGTTTTGACGTGCGCCAAGTAGCTGTGCGACGACTACCGCGCCGCCGGTTGCGAGCGCGGCAAAAATGTTGATAATCAGCACGTTGAGCATGTCGACAAGGGACACGCCGGAAACCGCCGCTTCCCCCACGGAGGATACCATAATGGTATCGGCAAGGCCGACCGTGATGGAGAGCACCTGTTCCAGCACAAGCGGCCAGATTAGCTTTTTCAGTGCGGCGTTTGGGAATAGTTCTTTGCTCGTTGGTAATACGCCCTCTTTCTATAAAATCACGCGATAGGCTTCAATCAGCCGTTCCAGCGACCACGCGGCATTGGCAGGGCTGGTGGAGGGAAGCTGTGTGATGGGGATATGCAGCGCAGGCTCAATCAGCTTGCGATACAGCTCGGCGGATTTGCCGCCGGTCGCAAAAATGCGGGTGATTTCGCTTTCCCGCACCAGTTTACCGATGTCATTGGGTACGGCGTTGCGGATGCTGGTGTCGGATGCGCCTGCAATGTCGCAGCGTGCAATCGTGTCCCAAAGCGCGACATGGTGCTTCAGGCACATCGCGCGCTTCTCTTCAATTGTCTGCGGCACGGATTCACCCAGTACAGCCGCCAGCACACGCCAGAAGCGGTTTTGCGGGTGGCCGTAAAAAAAGCCGACCGCACGCGATTTGGGACTGGGAATCGAGCCGAGCAGCAGCACGCGCGAATGGCTGTCATACAGCGGCGGGATGGTATGGACTACAGTTTGCAGGTTCATGTTTCCTCCTCAATGACGGAAAGGAATGTACGGAACGCACTGGGCAGCGCGTATTCCGCACGCAAAGCGGATGGGCTGACAAAGGTCAGTTCCTCCGGCTGGTTTTTCAGCTCGATATAATACCCGTTCATATGCCATTCGACATGGGTGAAGATGTGCTTGGCAGGGCGTAAGGACAGCAGACGGGCAATCTGCCAGCCGCGCGCGGCAAGCGCTTTGCGCGTTTCGTCCGGCGTGAGATGGCCCTCCAGCGCGGGCAGCTCCCACAGTCCGGCAAGCAGGCCGGAAGCGGGCCGTCGCGTCAGTCCAACGAGCGCACCGTGCCGCAGCAGCAGAACGGTGCGGTCTTCGATGCGGCGCGCTTTTTTGGCTGCGCGGAAAGGCAGCAGGGCGGCATTTCCGTGGTGATAGCCCAGACACAGGTGCTGCACGGGACAGTCGCCGCAGAGCGGCGTGCCGTTCGGCAGGCAGACAGTCGCGCCAAGCTCCATCAGCGATTGGTTCAGGTCGCCCGGCCGGTCGGACGGCATCAAGGCGGCAAAACGCGCGCGGGTGCGCTTTTTGAATGCCGCGTCGGTAATGGGGGAGAAGTCATTGTCCAGCCGCGCCGCAACGCGCAGCACGTTGCCGTCGACCGCGGGAACGGGAATGCCGCAGGCAATGGATGCAATCGCACCGGCGGTATAGTCCCCAATACCGGGGAGCGCGCGCAGTGCGTCGTAATCGGCAGGCAGCTCGCCGCCGTATTGCTCGCATATCTCGATAGCGGCGCGGTGCAGGTTGCGCACACGGCTGTAGTAGCCGAGGCCTTCCCACAGCTTGAGGTAGACGGATTCCTCTGCTTCAGCGAGCGCATGCACATCGGGCAGCGTTTCCATCCAACGGGCGAAATAACCGAGTACGGCCTGTACGCGCGTCTGCTGTAGCATGATTTCGCTGACCCACACACGGTAGGGCGTTGGATGCACACGCCACGGCAGGTCACGGTGCCCTTGGTCATACCAGCTGAGAAGCGGGGCGACGATGGCAGGGCTGACGCCGCTCAATGCTGCATATCCTCCAGCGTCTGTCCGGTGTAGAACATGGTGAAAACAGCGTCCGCGATGTGTTTGCGTTCGTCGTCATGCACTTCCACCATGTAAACTGCGGTTTTTTTGCCGCGCTTGCGCTCATAGGCTACGGCGGTAAGCGTTTTGCCGAGGCGGCCGGGACGGTAGTAATGGATATTGCTGTCCAGCGTCACGGCGACCAGCCCGTGCGAGGCGGCAGCAGAACCGGCGGCAATATCGCACAGGGTAAAAATCGTACCGCCATGTGCCAGACCGAGCGGGTTGAGCAGTTCTTCGGTCAGGTCGAGTTCCACGGTGGCGCCGCCGTCCTTGTCCAACGTGATGACGCGCATATGCATCAGTTTGTTCAGGCCGCTGGCTTCCTGACGCATTTTCAAGATTTGTTCGATTGTCATGGGAAGGCTCCTTTTGCAGAAACATACATGGTGCAGCAGAGCAATCTGCCGCACCATGTTTTTTTATTTTCCTTATTATTATATCGGTCGCTAACAGGTGCGTCAAGCGCAAACAAAGCCTGCCTGCATGTACGGTTTGCTGCATGGGGAAAGATATGACCACCATATATAGTTATAAAATTCAAATCAGGCAACCAAATCATGTAACAATGGGGTAGAGGGCAAAATACAGGAAAAAAACGATGGAAACGCAACTTTTTCGTTCTTTACAAGTGCGATTACACGCTGTATAATAGACATAGTTTTATGATGGGGTAGCAGAGATATGACCAGTGATTTTTCTCGCACACTCGCGCTGTTGCGACGGGAAAAGAAAATAAGCCAACGAACCGCCGCGGGTGACCTTGGGGTATCGCAGGCGTTGCTGAGTCATTACGAGAATGGCTTGCGCGAGCCGGGCTTGCCGTTTGTTGTGCGCGCGGCGGATTACTATGGGGTATCCTGCGACTATCTGCTGGGCCGGTCGATGGCGCGGGATGGTTCTGCCGTACCGGTAGAGCGCATGGATGTGCAGGTACATACCGGCTGGGAGAAGAATCAGGTGGTGCAGGCCGCGTCCTTGCTGATGGATTTGGCGGAGCAGACGGGAAGCAAACAGCTCCCGCATGAGGTGGAAGCGTATCTCTCAGTTGTGATTTATAAAGTATACCGTTATCTGTATATGGCCGACCCCGCCAATGTGGAGGCCGTGTTCCGTACATCGCGGGAGCAGTTTGAATACCTTTGCGATGCGCGCATGAAGGAACATGAGCTGCGCATCCGCACAGCGGCAAAAGGGGAGGAAGGTTTCGGTTTGGAGACAGAAGCGTTGCATAGCGCTTCGATTTCACCCAACGAACTCTGCAAACGCTATCCGGAACTGTCCGGTGCCTTTTTGACGATTTTGCAGCAGGTTTCCGATTCCATTGACGCATTCGGAAAAAATATAAAAATAGGAAAATAAAAATCGAAAAAAGTATTGACAGGTTGGAAACAGTGTGTTATTATATACAAGTCGCTGAGACAGACAGGACTTGCGAGACGCTGGTGTAGCTCAGTTGGTAGAGCAGCTGATTTGTAATCAGCAGGTCGGGGGTTCAAGTCCGTCCACCAGCTCCACCTGTTTTTTGCAGGCTTGAAAATTGCATATGGGAGGTTTCCCGAGTGGCCAAAGGGAACAGACTGTAAATCTGTCGTCTATGACTTCGGTGGTTCGAATCCACCACCTCCCACCAGTTGTGAAAAGCACTCCGAATGGAGTGCTTTTCTTTTTTTTATGCTGAAAAAGTTCCTATTTCGGCAAGATTCGATTTTTCGAGAAAGTCGCTGTAAAACGGGACAAAAAGAGAAAAACCGGGGCAAATAAGGGAAAAGACAAGGGAACAAAAACGGGCCGATTTTAGCTGTCCGCATAAGCGAGCTTCTGCGTAGCGCGGCGCTGATCGCTTGTATCGACATGAGTATAGATCTCTGTTACTCTGACAGAAGAATGCCCCAGCAACGTCTGCACGGCCCGCAGCTCTGCACCGCCCTTAATCAAGTAGGTCGCATAGGTGTGACGGAGTTTGTGCGGCGACAGCTTTCGGATGGGCAGGTCGGAAAAGAACTTATCATACTGCCGCCGGAAGGAACCGGGTGTCATATAACCACCGCTCCGAATGGCGGGTACAACGTATATGCTTGTTTTGGGCGCAGATTTGAGCCACATGGCGAGTTCATCCCCATAGGTAACAATACGTACCTTGTCATTTTTGGATCGCTCTACGGGCAGAAATTCGCCCTTTGCGACGCGGGTTACTGCACGGCGGACGGTGATGGTTTTTTCTTGCTGATTGATATCTCCCCAACGGAGCCCCATGATTTCTTCAGACCGTAAGCCGGTATACAGCATCAACGCAATAGCAACGCCGAACGGTTTGTCCAGATTTTTTATAATGGTCTGGATCTCATCGAGAGAAAACCATTCGATCTTTTTGAGCGGTGCTTCAGCTTTGACTGAGAGACCCTCGCACGGATTCTGTTGCCGCAAGCCATTTCTAACTGCGCTTTTCATAATCTGATCTACCGTAATGAAAATGTGATGCCTGGCACTTTTGCTAAGATGCGATGCCCGCCCCATTAAATGCTCAATATCTGCCGGGGTGACCTTTGCGATCTGCTTTTTCCCTATAGCCGGGAGCACATATTTGTTGCAGTATAATTCGTAGTTGGCATAGGTGCGATAAGAAACTGAGCCTCTCTTGAGTTCAAGCCATTCTTTTCCCCAGCCCTCCACTGTCTGCCGAGATTCCTTTTGTTGTTTTCCTTTTTCGATAAATTCTTCGTAAGCGGCCTTGGCCAACGCTTTTGTCCGTCGGCAAAACGATTTCTGAATGTGGCTGCCATCCGGCATGTCAATCCATACACGCAATTCCCAGCTGCCGTTTGGCTTCTTTCGAAAACTTCCGTTCATAATAGAAAAACCCCTTTCTTACCGTAAAAAAGTGTGGTAAAATAGGGGTACTGATTGACCGTCCAAAGTTTATCAGTACCCCGTCCCGCTCTGGTGCGCCAACACCGGGGCGGGATTTTTTATGTTTAATTTAATAAGTCAGTTACCGCTGGAAATCATAATCCGCATGAATTTGGTAGGCTGCAAATTGCTTATCGCTCACAAACTCGAGAAGAATACTTTTGCCATCGGCCAAAACCCCAACATTGCAATATGCCTGTTCAAGAATGAGCTCATTTTCGTCAATCAGATCAATTGTCATATTTATATAAGCAAAGTCTGCCCCGGTATTATTTGTTAATGTAGCAGAGTAAGTAACATATGATCCGGATTGTTCTGTGGCCGAAAACTGCAAACCGGCAAGCATGTTGTTGACTTTTTCCTGTAAAGCCTCATCATCTTCTATCTGTTGAGCTGTTCCGATAAAATCATTCAATTCTGATTGGTGAGCCTCGTCTACGGTAAGACCGAAATCGCTTGCAAATTCAGCAATTGCTTTCGAACGCTCGTTATAGGATTCTGTCCACTTGAGAGAATAGTCCTCATAATCGATTGTAAGCAGATTTGCGGCTTCCTTGGTATCCTCAAGAATGTTGATGTAGGAAATGGCGGCTTCTTGTAAATTTCGATCCTCAAATGTGGCAGATCGATACTCCGAAATGTTGTTTAATTCAATATCAATAAGAGCGATAAGATCTTCCTGGTATTCTTTAGAGTATGGATCGTAACCTGATTGATCTAATTTAGCAGCTTCGTCCCACCTATCCATAAGGGACTCACTTAGATCAGACATAAATGCTGAATCAGCATATTCCGGAGTGTCGCTTTCCATCTGATCGTTACTGCATCCGAAAATTGGCAATATCGAAAATGCAGCAAAGAGCATTGTCAAAACTCGTTTTTTCATATTCTATTGCCCCTCCTTAATTGACAAATAGTGCCAATTCTGTATAATATATTTGGAGAGTGTGCGTGTCATATCGTACTTTCCGTAAGACCGTCGAGGGGTAGGAGCCTTGGCGGTCTTTTTTCTATCTGATCGGCCAGCTGCTCAAGCTGTGCGAGGGGAATAACTTCATTTGTAAAATGATCCTCATAGATATGCCGAAGTTCGTGCATCAGTGCCTTTCTCCGGCTTTCCTCGCATAAATACTCGCTCACGAAAATCGTGAACACCATATAGTCGTCTGTTACAACAACAGCCTTAACCTTTGCAGGCAGCGGAGCCAGCCGAGCAAAGATTTCAGGGGTCATCCGATCAGTCCTTTCCCAACATCGCCTCTATCACCTTTACTGCTTTTTCAACGTCTTCTTTGGTTGCGTCCTTTGTGAGCTGGAACATCATTTTTAGTTCCGGTCGTGTGCGCAGCTGCTCCAAATATTCGGTAAGCTCTTCGTCATCGTTGACGAGGGGCTTTTCTTTTTTCGGTAAATCTTCCAGGACCTCAAACGGAGAAATGCCGAAATAATCCGCCAATTTGCGAAGTACTTCCGGGGATGGCTCTTTGCTTTCGTTCGCTTTCCACTTTGAAACAAGAGACTTACTAATGCCAGCTTCGATTGCCGCTCTCGACGGAGAAACCCCTTTTCTCTCACAAAGCGCTTTGAATCGTTCATAGAACACAATAACACCTCATTATCTTTGTGCACAATGACAAAGTTCCCGATATTCAACAATTTGTGTTGACATGGTGAAAAACGTGAACTATAATGAGGTCACGAGGTTGAAAAACGGGAACGAATGTGAATGATGTATCTGCAATACAAGAATAACACCTTTGTTCCTAATTTTCAACCCATATATCGAAAGGAGTTGAAAAAAGTTGCCTAAAGAATGGACGGGGAATTTAGTTGGTTTGATGCACGTCCATAAAATTACCAACAAAATGCTTGGTGATGAAATGGGTGTCACAGATCGCTATGTGAGTATGGTCCTTAATGGTCATCGCGAGCCGCCGGACGCGGAACATCGCTTCACCGAAGCGGTCAACAAATTGATCTCCGAGCAGGAACAGCATACCACAACGTAAGTCCGATAAAGAGGACTTCAGAGAAAGGAGTGTGAATGGTGAAAGTTACTATCAATGGTACGCCAAAAGAGATCGCCGCCCTTGTATTACACCAAGGCACCTATGGAGGTCACGGAACCGGAAACAGCAAAGCGGCTGGTCGAGACCGGCTGTACCCATGCGCTGATCGAGAGCAACAACGGCGGCCGCGGGTTTGCTCGCAATGTCGGCCGCGAGCTGGACGCACTGGGCTCCAACCGCTGCAGGATCGAGTGGTTCCACCAGAGCGAGAACAAGACGGCTCGCATCATGACCAATGCAACGTGGGTGCAGGACCATATTTACTTCCCGGTCAACTGGCGCGACCGCTGGCCGGAATACTTTGACGCGATGGTGAAATACCAGCGCGAGGGCAAAAACGCACACGACGACGCGCCGGACACCACAACGGGCGTTGCGGAGCAGATGACCGGGAAACGGCAGCCGGTTATCCCAAAGACCACGATGCCGGCGCAAAAA
>NZ_CALWUQ010000070.1 GCF_944384695.1 uncultured Agathobaculum sp.
ACGGCTGACCATCAGGTAGGCCAGACCGGCAAGACCGTACATCCGAAGCTGTATGTTGCGCTGGGCATCTCCGGTGCGATCCAGCACAAGGCTGGCATGCAGGATTCTGAGTGCATCGTAGCGGTCAACAAGGCGGACTCCGCTCCGATTTTTGACGTTGCGGACTACGGCATCTGCGGTGACCTGTTCAAGGTTGTTCCGATGATGATTGACGCTATCAAGGCGGCGCAGGCTTCCAAGTAAGCCCTCTCTTTCCTCACTGATCCCTCGGACAGCGCCGATTGTACCTCCTATTCTCCTATTTCTCCGCCACGGGCCGGAGCATCCCGCGGTGTTTTGATCCGCCGCAAAGCCACGGCGAATCCGGTGCTGTTCTCCTTCCCGTTTCAGTGTGGATTTCCTCATAAAGGCCACAGGGCATTTGCCCTGCGGCCTTTCCCTTCCTGTTTGGGTACAAGAAAAACCGGCAGCCAATGCTGCCGGTTTTTGCCCTATTCGGATTATTCGCCCATCACCTGAAAAACGATGTCGCGCGTGCGGTCACGGGTATCGCACTCGACCAGCGTCAGGTTCTGCCACGGGCCGATGGTGATTTCTCCCTCGACAAACGGAATGACGATGAACGGCGAAAGCAGCGCCGCCTTGATATGCGACGAGCCGTTGTCATCGTGCCACGTGTCGTGATGGTGATAATGAATCACGCGGCCGGTTTCGTCCGTATAAGGCGAAAACACATCCATCGCCGCCTTGAGGTCGTGATGCACCATGCCCGGCTCAAATTCCAGCGTGGTCAGACCTGCCACACCGCCGGTCGTAAAGCCGGTGATAATACCGGACTTCATGCCCGTTTCCCGGCAGGCGTTGCGCACCGCCGCGCGAAAATCATCCGTCACGTCAATCATACCCATATGCGCACGGGTACGGTAGGTTTTGGTTTCGGTATAAACTGCCATTGTCCTCAGACTCCTTTACAGGCACTGCAAATACTGTCCATACAGCGTTTTTGCCAAATCGGACGCATGCCGCTGTAATGTCTGGCGGCTGATATAGCCGCGCTGAAACGCAATCTCCTCCAGACAGGCGATATATCGGCCCGTCTCATCCTGTACGCGCTTGACCTCCTGCGCGGAATCGAGCAGATTATCCGCCGTACCGGCGTCCAGCCAGACAAAATCCTCATCCAGCTTGACCACACGCAGCGCACCGCGGCGCAGATATTCCAGATTCACATCCGTAATCTCCAGCTCACCACGCGCGGACGGCTTGAGGTTATGCGCAATTTCCATCACCGTGTTGTCATAAAAATACAGACCCGGCACAATGTAATTCGACTTGGGATGCCGCGGTTTTTCCTCAATGGACACCGCGCGGCCTTTCTCGTCAAACTCCACTACGCCGAACGCATGCGGGTCCTCCACGTAATACCCGAATACGCAAGCCCCCTGCCCCAGACTGATTGCCTGCTGCAGATACCCTTCGAAATCCGGAGAATAGAAGATGTTATCGCCCAGCACAAGGCAGACGTCATCCTCCCCGATGAACTGTTCGCCAATCAGCAGCGCGTCCGCAATGCCGCGCGCCACCTCCTGCACCTCGTAGGTGATATGCACGCCGAACCGACCGCCCGAACCGAGCAAACGATAGAACGGGCCTTCCTCTCCGGGCGGAATGATAATCAAAATATCGCGGATGCCCGCTTGCAACAGCACGGCCAGCGGATAGTAAATCATCGGCTTGTCGTATACCGGCAGCAACGGCTTGCACACCGGCCGCGTCATCGGATACAGGCGCGAACCCTTTCCCGCGGCAAGAATAATTCCCTTCATACGATTTTCCTCTATCTCTGTTCTGTATTGCGAAACCATTATAGCACATTTTGCACCAGTTTTCCACACAAAAAACAAATCATTGCGCCAGTTCCGGGCCAAGCCTGCTGTCCGCATGCCCTCCCGCTGCCGCGACGCATCCGCAAAATCGCCCATACCGCCGCAAACGCGCCAAAATTGCCAGTTTTATGCGCGTATTTCGCGCGAATTTTGATGATAACACAGGTGGAAAACCTACTGAAAAGCGGGTATAATAATATCTGCACGAAAATTATCCGCAGATGGAGGAATAGATATGGTTCGTAACGATTTGCGCAACATCGCCATCATCGCACACGTCGACCACGGCAAAACCACGCTGGTCGACCAGATGCTCAAGCAGGCGGGCGCATTCCGCGAAAATCAGGTGGTAGAGGAGCGCGTCATGGACTCAGGCGATATCGAGCGTGAGCGCGGCATCACCATTCTGGCAAAAAACACTTCGGTACATTATAAAGGCGTCAAAATCAACATCGTCGATACCCCGGGCCACGCGGACTTTTCCGGCGAGGTCGAGCGTATCCTGAAGATGGTGGACGGCGTTGTGCTGCTGGTCGACGCGGCCGAAGGCCCGATGCCCCAGACCCGTTTCGTCCTCCAGAAGGCGCTGGAATTCGGCCACAAGATTATCATTGCCATCAACAAGATTGACCGTCCGGACGCACGTCTGGGCGAAATCGGCGACGAGGTGCTCGAGCTGCTTTTGAACCTCGATGCATCCGATGAGCAGCTCGACAGCCCGATTGTTTACTGCTCGGGCCGCGCGGGCACCGCGTCCATGTCCCCGAACACCGAGGGCACCGACTTGACCCCGCTGTTTGAGCAGATTCTCGAGCATATCCCGGCCCCGCATGTCGATACCGAAGGCCCGACCCAGATGCTGGTCTCCTCCATCGACTACAATGAATATGTCGGCCGCATCGGCATCGGCCGCATCGAGCGCGGCTCGATGAAGGTCGGCCAGCAGGTCACAGTCTGCGACTATCATGGCGCGACCCAGCCGTACAACGCCAAGGTCGTCACGCTCTACACCATCGAAGAGCTGGACCGCAAGCCGGTGGACGAGGCCAAGGCAGGCGAAATCGTCTGCTTCTCGGGCATTGAGAACGTCACCATCGGTGAAACCCTGTGCGACCCGGAGCACGTCGAGCCGCTGCCCTTCGTCAAGATTTCCGAGCCGACGGTCGAAATGACCTTCTCGGTCAACGATTCCCCGTTTGCCGGTAAGGAAGGCAAGTTCGTCACCTCACGTCATCTGCGTGAGCGCCTGTTCCGCGAGCTGTTGAAGGACGTATCCTTGCGTGTCAACGAAACCGACACGACCGATGCGTTCCGCGTGTGCGGACGCGGCGAAATGCACCTGTCCATCCTGATTGAGAACCTGCGCCGCGAGGGCTATGAGTTTCAGGTCGGCGCGCCCAAGGCGCTGTTCAAGGAGATTGACGGCATCAAATGTGAGCCGATTGAGCGCATGATTGCGGACGTACCGCAGGAAGCGGTGGGCGCAGTGATGGAGAAAATGGGCAGCCGCAAGGGCGAGCTTGTGTCGATGAACCCCAAGGGCTCGGACCGCATGCGTCTGGAATTCCTGATTCCGGCGCGCGGCCTGTTCGGCTACCGCACGGAGTTCCTGACCGACACCAAGGGCGAGGGCGTGCTCAGCTCGGTATTCCACAGCTATCAGCCGTACAAGGGCGATATCCAGAAGCGCACCACCGGTTCGCTGATTGCGTTTGAGACGGGCGAAGCCGTCGGCTACGGTCTGTTCAACGCGCAGGAGCGCGGCCCGCTGTTCATCGGCCCGGGCACGCAGGTGTATGAGGGCATGGTCATCGGTGAGAACCCGCGCGGCGATGATATGGCGGTCAACGTCTGCAAGAAAAAGCAGCTGACCAACATGCGTGCCGCCGGTTCTGATGATGCACTGCGCCTGATTCCGCCGCGTCAAATGTCGATTGAGGCTGCGCTTGAGTTCATCTCGGATGACGAGCTTCTGGAAATCACCCCCAAGAGCGTGCGCATCCGCAAGAAGATTTTGTCCAACACCGAGCGCCTGAAAAAAGTCAAGGGCGGCAAAAAGTAATCCATTTAAAATTGCAATAAAGGAGTTTTCCCCATGTCTGTAAAAGAAGTACTGCACACGGATTTGGCCCCCGCAGCGGTCGGCCCGTATTCTCAGGCCATCGCTGCCAGCAACCTGATTTTCACCTCCGGTCAGATTCCGATTAACCCCAACACCGGCAAGATTGAGGCCGCCACCATCGAAGAACAGACCGAGCAGGTCATGCAGAACCTGCGCTGCGTGCTGGCGGAAGGCGGCGTTTCGTTCGACCGCGTTATCAAGACCACCTGCTTCCTCGCCGATATGAACGACTTTGCCGCGTTCAACGGCGTCTATGGCAAGTATTTCCCCGAAAACGCACCGGCGCGCTCCTGCGTACAGGTCGCAGCGCTCCCGATGGGCGCAAAGGTCGAGGTCGAAGTGATTGCGGTCAAGGGCTGATTGCTCGCTTTCCAAAACGAGGACGGTATATCCGTCCTCGTTTTTTATTCCGCGCAGACGCATGTATCCGACACGGTCGGTTTGTCCCCGCATAGGCCATATCCGGTAACAAATGGTTTTACTGTACATTTTCATGGGTGCATGCTATACTGTTCTCAAAGGAGGGATCAAACCATGCTGTTTGGCATCAACAGCCTATATATCTGGATGGCTGTCATTATCATATGCGTTGCAGTGGAGGCTTTCACGCTGGACCTGTCTGCCATATGGTTTGCGGTGGGCGGCGTTGCCGCGCTGATTGCCGCCAGTCTCTCGTTGGAAGTGCCCGCGCAGCTGGTGATTTTCGTTTTGTTTTCCGCAGCGTTACTGGCACTGGTTCGTCCGTTTTGCCGGAAATTTCTGAAAACAAAAAACGAGCCGACCAATGCAGACCGTATCATTGGTGAAACAGCCATCGTAACCGAAGTGATTGACAATGTTCACGAGACGGGCGCGGTAAAGATTCTGGGCACGATTTGGAGCGCGCGCAGCGTCGACGATGCCGTTATTCCGGAAGGCGTGGCGGTAAAAGTAGTTGCAATCCGTGGCGTAAAGGCCATGGTGCAAAAGGTTGGATAAGATGATTGCAGAGTAAAGGAGAGTAGTATGCCGTTTTTAATCTATGGTCTTTGGATTGTGTTAGCAATTCTGTTGATTGCGTTTCTGGCAAGCAACATCGTTATTGTCCCGCAGGCAAAAGCCTATATCGTAGAGCGATTGGGCACCTACAAATGCACGTGGAACACCGGTCTGCACGTCAAAGTGCCGCTGTTTGAGCGCGTGGCGCGCCGGGTGACCCTCAAAGAGCAGGTGGTGGATTTTCCGCCCCAGCCGGTTATCACGAAGGATAACGTCACGATGCAGATTGACACGGTCGTATATTTTCAGATTACCGACCCCAAATTATTCACGTATGGCATTGAAAGCCCGATGGCGGCCATTGAAAACCTGACCGCCACGACGCTTCGAAACATCATCGGTGATTTGGAACTGGACCAGACGCTGACCAGCCGCGACATCATCAACACCAAAATGCGTTCCATTCTGGATGAAGCCACCGATGCTTGGGGCATCAAGGTCAATCGTGTGGAGCTGAAAAACATCATCCCGCCGGCTGCTATTCAGGAATCCATGGAGAAGCAGATGAAGGCCGAACGCGAACGCCGCGAGTCCATTCTGGTCGCGGAAGGCAAAAAGCAGTCCGCGATTCTGGTCGCGGAGGGCGAAAAGGAAGCTACGGTGCTTGCCGCAGAAGCCAACCGTCTGGCGAAAATCAAGGAGGCGGAAGGCGAAGCGGAAGCACTGTTGACGGTGCAAAAGGCTCTGGCGGACTCGATTGCCATGCTAAACGATGCGGCCCCGTCCGAGCAGGTCATCAAACTGAAATCGCTTGAAGCGTTCAGCGCAGCTGCGGACGGCAAATCCACCAAAATCATCATCCCCAGCGAGATTCAGGGGCTTGCCGGTCTGGCGACCTCGTTCAAAGAGGTCATCACCGACCCCAAAGCGGAAAAGTAAGCAAACAAAAGGGAGATACCCCTCCACAGACAAAAAAGGCTTCGGAACACATTGTTCCGAAGCCTTTTCTCCGCTTTGCGCGAATTAGTTCTGATGCTCCTCGATGTACTTGACAATGTCACCGATGGTGCTCATCTGGGTCGCCTCTTCGTCGGAGATGGTTACACCGAAGTTCTCCTCGAGGTCCATCATCAGCTCGACAACGTCCAGGGAGTCCGCGTTCAGGTCTTCCTTTACCTTGGTATCCATGGTCATGGTGGAAGCGTCGGCGTCGAACTTGTCAGCCAGAATCTCGCATACCTTTTCAAACATGGGAATTACACTCCTTCATTTTCATCTTGATTTATTTGTCTGAAAATCCCGATTTTGCGGAACTTTTCATACCGTTTTTGCAGCATCGTATCCATATCCGGCTCGGCGGACAGCTCTGCAAGCTGGTCGCGCAGCGCGCGGCCCACGTTGCGGATGAGCTGTGCATTGGTCTGCCCTTCGGGCACAATGCCCTCAATCATGCCGAAATTGTACAAATCCTGTGCGGTGATGCGCAGGGTATCTGCCGCCTCTGCTTCACGCGAAGGGTCCTTCCACAGGATAGACGCGCAGCCACGCGGCGAAATGACCGAATACAGCGCATTTTCCAACATCAGCACACGGTCGGCCACTGCCAGCGCCAGCGCGCCGCCCGAGCCGCCCTCGCCCGTCACAATCGAAATGACCGGCGTGCGCAATTCGATGAACTCATACAGGCAACGGGCAATCGCCTCGCCCTGTCCGCGCTCCTCCGCGCCCACGCCCGGGAAAGCGCCGGTCGTATCGACCAGACAGATGACGGGACGGTGGAACTTTTCGGCCTGATGCGCGAGCCGCAGTGCCTTGCGATAACCCTCGGGATTGGCCATGCCGAAATTAGCGGCCATCTTTTCCTCGGTCGTCTTGCCCTTGCGGTGGCCGATGACGGTCACCGGTATGCCGTTGAACAGGCCGATGCCCGCGCAAATCGCATGGTCTTCGCCAAAATACCGGTCGCCGTGCAGCTCGACAAAATCAGTGAACAGCTCGCTGATATAATCCTCGATTTGCGGCCGCTTAGGGTCATGGATGATGCGCATTTTTTCACTTGCAGGTTTATTCGCCATGATGCCACACCTGCCGTTTCTTGGGTTTGGGCTGCCGATGGAGCTTCAGAAGCGTCTCGAGCGTGCCCTTGAGCTTGTTACGCGGAACTATTTTATCACAGAAGCCGTGCGAAAGCAAGAACTCGGACGACTGAAAATCGTCCGGCAGCGTCTCGCCAATCGTGCCTTCGATGACGCGCCGTCCGGCAAAACCGATGGTCGTGCGCGGCTCGGCCAGAATGATATCACCCAGCATCGCAAACGACGCGGTCACGCCGCCAGTGGTCGGGTCGGTCAGCACGGTGATATACAAAAGCCCTGCGTCCGAGTGCCGCCGCGCCGCCGCCGAAACCTTAGCCATTTGCAGCAGGGAAAACATCCCCTCCTGCATACGCGCGCCGCCCGAACAGGTGAACAGCACCACGGGCAGACCCTTTTCGGTCGCATATTCAAACAGACGGGTCAGCTTTTCGCCCACGACCGAGCCCATGGACGCCATCATGAAGTGACTGTCCATCACGCCGATGCAGGTTTCCACCCCGCCGATGCGGCACACGCCGGTTTTGACCGCGTCCGGCATGCCGACCTTTTCAGCCAGCTGCGCCGCCTTGTCCGCGTAGCCCGGAAAGTCGATGGGGTCTGCCGGTGCCAGATTGGCATACAGTTCCATAAAGCTGTCCTTATCCGCGATTTGACGGATGCGCGTGCGCGCGAGCAGGCGACCATACCGGCCGCAATGCGGGCAGACATACAGATTTTTCCCGTAAGCATAGGCTTTCAGCTCCGCGCCGCAGCCTTTGCACTTGACCACCTTGACGCCCGTTTCCTCCTGCGGTTTCATCTCCATTGAGGTTTCCCGCGTTTTCTGGAATAAATCGAGCAGCATGGCGCTCCCTCCCCTCTTTTATCGCTCAAAATCTCCGTTTGCAATCGAATTGACGTTAAACTCCGCGTCCTCGAACGCTTTGGAGCGCAAAATGTGCATCTGATAGTCCGTGCCAGTCACGACGCCCTCAAACAGCGTTTCCGCCAGCGCACGGCGCATGCGGGCAATCGCCTGCTGCCGGTCTGCGCCGTAGACAATCAGCTTGCCAATCATGGAATCATAGAACGGCGGGATTTTATAGCCCTGATAGGCCGCAGTATCCATGCGCACACCCGGCCCGCCCGGCAGATGCATGGAAACCAGCGTGCCCGGACAGGGCGCAAAGTCGCGCGACGGGTCCTCCGCATTGATGCGGCACTCAATCGCGTGGCCGCGCAGCTCCAAATCATCCTGCGTAAAGGACAGCGGCTCGCCCGCCGCCACACGAATCTGCTCGCACACAAGGTCCACGCCCGTCACCTGCTCGGTGACCGGATGCTCGACCTGAATGCGGGTATT
>NZ_CALWUQ010000071.1 GCF_944384695.1 uncultured Agathobaculum sp.
TATGAAGTTGTGAAAACGCCGATTTATCAAGGGTTTTGCCAGGGCACTCAACATTCTACGAAGTAGATTTTGAGTCCACTACGTCTACCAATTCCATCACACCGGCAAATACGGGATGCAACGCTTTATATTATACCGCATTGCATCCCAAATTTCAAGAGATATCAAGCAAAAAATTTATCTTTTATGCCAAGAA
The DNA here is from genome assembly GCF_944384695.1 of uncultured Agathobaculum sp. GTDB lineage: Bacteria > Bacillota > Clostridia > Oscillospirales > Butyricicoccaceae > Agathobaculum. The sequence continues at coordinate 197 of NZ_CALWUQ010000071.1, forward strand.
CAAAAATCACAAGAACAATCAGCGGCAGAATATAGCTGACATAAAACCGGATGCCATCCCGCACCTTCATACCGCCGCCTTCATTGGCCTCTTCCTTGAAATTCTTCCATCCCCAACCATACCGTGTTGTGCAGAACAACAGATAAACCAATGAACCAAGCGGCAGCCAGATATTGGACACCAAGAAGTCCTCCAAATCCAGCACCGCCGAACCTTCGCCAAACGGCTGGAATCCGGACCAAACATTATATCCCAACACACACGGCAGGGAAAGAATAATCATCAATATCGCGTTGAATAGCGCCACCTTTTTGCGGCTCCATCCGGTCAAATCCATGCAGCAGGACATGATATTCTCAAACACCGCCAGAACCGTGGAAAATGCTGCAAATGCCATGAACACAAAGAACAGGCTGCCCCACAGCTGACCCAGCGCCATATGATTGAAGATATTCGGCAGCGTTACAAAAATCAGATTCGGACCGCTATCCGGCGAAACGCCAAACGCAAAACACGCCGGAAAAATGATAAGACCGGCAGTAAATGCAACAAACGTATCCAGAATAGCGACATTGACCGCTTCGCCCAGCAGCGCACGCCCCTTGCCGATATAGCTGCCAAAGATGGCCATTGCGCCGATACCGAGAGACAACGTGAAGAACGACTGGTTCATAGCGCCAACGATAACATTGATGGGCCCGGATTCCATCATACGGTTCAAATCCGGAATTAAGTAGAACTTGAGGCCTTCACCGGCACCCTCTGTCATGACGCTGTTGATGGCCAAAAGAACCATGATGGCCAGCAGCGCAATCATCATAACCTTCGTTACACGCTCCAGACCGCCCTGTAGTCCGAAGGAATTGATGGCAAACCCAACCAGAACCACAACGATCATCCAACCGGTCATCACAAGCGGCTGGCTCAGCATTTCCGGAAACGCAGCCCCCACCTCTTCGGTTGTCGCGCCCACAAACTTTCCGCTTGCCGTCAAATAAAAATAATGCAGCATCCATCCGCATACCGTGGTGTAAAACATCATCAGCAGATAATTGCCAATCATGGCAAGGTAACCATGAATGTGCCATTTGGTACCCGGCTTTTCCAGCTCCTGATAGGCGCGCACCGGACTTTTCTGGCTGGCGCGACCGACCGCAAATTCCATCGTCATAATCGGAAGGCCCAGAATAATCAAAAACAGCACATAAAAGACAACGAACGCGCCGCCGCCATACTGTCCCACCATCCACGGAAACTTCCAGACATTGCCCACGCCAATCGCACATCCCGCAGAAAGCAGAATGAAGCCGAGGCGAGAGCCAAGCTTTTCTCTTTGCATTGTTTTAACCCCTTATTTCTCTTGGATTCTATGCTCAAACGCCGCTGGCGTCTGATTTCTGTTGAAGACGAAGCATTTTCCTTTTTTCACGCAATGCCCGAAAAAAAGACTGCAAAACCGCCGCACATTCCTCCCCCAGTACATTGGATACGACCGCAGGCTGATGATTATACGGCAGCGCAAACAAATTGATCAGTGAACCGCATGAGCCGGCTTTGGGATCTGCTGCTCCGAAATATACAGTTTTAATACGGGCATTGATAATCGCCCCTGCGCACATCGGACATGGCTCCAGCGTTACATAGAGATCACAGCGGTGCAGCCGCCAGCCGCCCAGCTTTTTGCAGGCTTTATTGATCGCCTCAATTTCCGCGTGGTGCAGCGCGTTTTTCTTTGTTTCTCGACGGTTTCTCCCACGCCCGACAACTTTGCCATCACAAACCACAACGGCCCCAACGGGGACCTCCCCTTCTTCTGCGGCTTTATGCGCCAAGCGAAGCGCGGCCTTCATGAATTTTTCCTGCTCGGTCATCATTACCTCTGGCACATCATCAAATCTAACGGATATTGAAATTCCTTCCGCATCAAAAACACCCGTCTGAACGGCGGGTGTTTGCTTCACATACGGTCCTCGGATTATTGCATCATCTGACGCTGACGCGACAAATTCATCGTACCATCCTGCATACCGGAAAGATTCTCCAGACAGTTGCCTGTTCCATACGCTACGCAGGAAATCGCCTCATCCGCGACATGCGTCGGGATACCGGTCTTGGATGCTACCAGCTTATCAAATCCCCAAATCAAAGAGCCGCCTCCGGTCATCACAATGCCGTTGGTAGAAATATCGCCCGTCAGCTCCGGCGGGGTGCGCTCGATGACCCAATGGATTGCTTCGATAATGGCTGTGGACACTTCCTCCAGCGCATCCAGTATCTCCGTCGAATTGACTGTGAACGTGCGCGGCAAGCCGGTCATCAGGCAGCGTCCCTTGACCTCCATCGAAACTTCTTCTGTGCGCGGATAAACGCAGCCAATCGTTTTCTTAATCTGCTCCGCCGTGCGTTCACCAATCAGAGCATTGTGCTTGCGGCGCACATATTTGACAATCGCCTCGTCAAATTTATCGCCTGCAATTTTGATTGACGTGGATTCCACAATGCCGCCCAGCGAGATAACCGCAACGTCAGTCGTACCGCCGCCGATATCCACCACCATATTCCCGTTCGGCTTTGCAATGTCGATACCGGCGCCGATTGCGGCCGCTACCGGCTCTTCAATGAGGAACACACGCTTGGCACCCGCCTGCGTACCGGCATCAATGACCGCGCGCTCCTCCACTTCCGTGATGATAGACGGCACACAAATGACCACGTTTGGCTTAAACAACCGGAATCCCTGCACCTTACGGATAAATTCCTTAATCATCCGTTCGGTCATTTCATAGTCAGAAATCACGCCTTCGCGCAGCGGACGGATGGCAATAATATTACCCGGTGTACGGCCCAGCATTTTCTGTGCCTCTGCGCCAACCGACAAAATCTTTCCCGAAACCTTATCCACTGCCACAACAGAAGGCTCATTGAGCACAACGCCCTTACCCTTGACATAAACCAGCACGGTCGCCGTACCCAAGTCGATACCAATATCGCTTGAAAAAAGCGAAAACTTCTTCGCTATTGTCTCCAAAAAAGAAGCCATAATCAACATTCATCCTTTTGCTCTGTTACCACCATATTACAGTAATCTTATTATACCCTATCTATATAACCATTTTCAAGACAATTTACAAAATTGTTGTGAATCCGGCCACAGGCATCCAAATTCCATACATTCTGGAGACAAAGCAATCCAAGATATGACAAAAAAAGCGGGTATCACGTGGATACCCGCCCGAACACTTACAGAATAATGCAAATCAAGCCGCCCGCGCTTTCGTTGATGATTTTTTCCAGTGTTTCCCGAATTTTACCACGGGCATCATCCGGCATACGGCTCAGCTTGTGGGATAATTCCTCCCGCACCAACTCATTGAGAGACTTGCCAAAAATATTGGTGTCCCAGATTTTTTCCGGCTGCTCTTCAAATTCACTGAGCAGATAATGCACCAGCTCTTCCGACTGTTTTTCTGTTCCGACAATGGGATTGACCTCTGCTTTGATATTGGCGCGCATCAGATGGATTGACGGCGCCGATGCGCGCAGCCGCACACCGTAGCGCCCACCCTGCCGGACAATTTCCGGCGCTTCCAGCGTTAACTCATCCACCGACGGCATCACTACGCCATAGCCGGTCTGGTAAACCTGATCCAACGCGCCATGCAGCCGCTCATACTTGCGCTTGATCTCCGCGAAATCACTGAGTACGGAAATCAGGTCTGCCGCATCCTGTATATGAATCTTGGTTTGTTGTCCGACAATTTCATAAAAGACCTGCTCCGGAATTTCAATGCTGATGCTGGCTTTGCCGCTGCCCAACGCCATCTGATCGACATGCACCCGTCCGACATATTCGTTTTCCCCGATACGCTCGCAAATCGTGCGGATGTCACGCATTTTCTCGCCGCCCTGTGCAGCAGAACGAACAGATTGGTAAATGCTTTGGCGCACTGCATGCTGCGGCGGCAGCGCACCGATATAGCGTGGCAGCGTAAACGCAATTTCGCACACCGGAAATTCATACAAAACACGCTGCATGATATCCGCAATATCATTTTCGTCCAGTTCCAGGCAGTTGACTGCCAACGGCTCCACCTGATACTGACTCCGCAGCGCATCGCAAACCGCTTTTGCGTGCTCTCCCTCGGGTTCCGCCGAATTGACCAGCACGAGAAACGGCTTGCCCAGCGCGCGCAATTCTTCAATGACACGCTGTTCCGCAGGCACATAGTTTTCGCGTGGAATTTCGGTAAAGCTGCCGTCGGTCGTCACCACAAGGCCAATCGTGGAATGCTCCCCGATGACTTTATTGGTGCCGGTCTCCGCAGCCTCCGCGAGCGTCATCGGCTCCTCCCGCCAAGGGGTGGAAACCATACGCGGCATATCATCCTCCATGCCGCCAAGCGCGCCGTCCACCAGATAACCAACGCAATCCACCAAACGAATCCGGCACATACCGCCATCCGGCAGGGCAATTTCCGCCGCTTCCTCCGGCACAAATTTCGGCTCTGCGGTCATGATGGTCCGTCCCGCACCGGATTGCGGCAGTTCATCCCGCGCCCGCTCCCTTTTGTACATATTATCCATGCCGGGCAGCACCATGGTTTCCATGAAGCGCTTGATTAGCGTGGATTTGCCGGTGCGCACCGGTCCGACCACACCGATATAGATATCGCCGCCGGTACGCGCGCTGATTTGATTATAGATTTGATGATCCAAAATTTCCCCGCCTTTCATACCTGCATCGGTATCAGCAATACCATATGGGAAACACCTGTGGCATCCGCCGGCAAATCATTGACGCGCCGGATTTCTTCCATTGTCGTGCCGCAATCCTTTGCAATTTCCCATAGCTGCTGCTCCTCTTGTATGTAACGAAGCAACAGGGTTGCATCCGCTGCTTTTGGTTGTGCCTCTCCCTCTTCAAGCGACGTGATATGCCGGAATGCGAGCCGCTCTTCCGCGGTTGCCATTCCGGTTGCCGTTACGTTGCACAGGATTCCGGTCTCCCCGGCTGCGGATGCCCGCACCGACAGCGAAATGTCGGACAGTTCCCCTGTAACAAGGCACGGCATCGTCAGAGAGGCCAAGCGATCCACCGCGTATAATTGCTGTTCATCGCTCAGATACAACACCTGTATCGCCGCGGTCACCTGCAAGTCTCCCTTTGCGCTATGCTTCGCATTGCAGCAAACCGCTTCTGCCGAAATGATATGTGCGGCATGCTGCGCGGTTTGAAGCGTTTCCGAGGCTTCCGCTGTAAAGGAAACACAGGGCGGCATAGAATGCAGCAGCGTTTTTTCCTCGCTCAGTTGCAGCGTTCGCCCCGGCAGATAGAGGTCCTTAATCCGGCATAGCGTTTTCGTGCGCCGGACGGTAATCAAAGCCGTGACGGACACGGTGTAGGACAGCAGGCCGTCCGGCTCAATGCGGCTGTCAATCTCACGCACCGCCAGCTGCGCGCAAACGGCATCCTGTTCTTCGACCTCCGGCATTTCCAAAATTTGCGTAAACGGCGTTGTGTTGGACAACACACGCACAGCATCGTCCTCCTGCATGGCAAGGCACTGGATTTCGGCCTCCCCCTTCAGGACAATTTTCCCGCGCATCGCCCGGCACTCGGATGTACGCAGTGCGCAATTGGTGTGCAGAATCGACAAGCCATCCGCATCCTGCATGGACACATCATCCAGCACGGTAATCGGATAGGCACGCACCTGTTCCGTCAAGGTTACCGCCTGCATCTCGCTGAGCAGCTCGACCTGCTTTTCCTGTGTCCCCTCGGTGATTTCACATTGGGTTTGGCAATAGCCTTCAATAAAAAAGCAGAGCTGTACTTTGACATTCAGCTTGCGGCTGTTCACCGCCACCACGTCTACCGCCGCCACTTGACACCGCACGATACAAACAGTTTCCGCATCAATCCCTTCGCATTCTTCAATATGCGCAAAGCTGACCGGAACCGACAGGCGACGAAGCCCCTCCCCTTTTTCCGGCTCATACAGCACAACGACCTGTACCATACCGGATGCAAGCAATCGGCCGCTCTGCGGTGTTTGGTCCCGCACGGCTGCCGTGCCATATGCGCAAACAATTCTGCCGATATCCGGAAACGTATCCGGCACGATAGAGTCGGCGGTTTCACTACAGGTCGATATTCGCGCGAGACGTTTATCATAGTAATGGATGCTTGTTTGATTTAGTTCCATTGATGCTGTCTCCTCCTTTTCACTGCGCTCCTATCTAACGATATGTCCCCTTCCCGTAAAATATGAAAATAATCGGAAGATTGCCCGATTTCTATTCGGGATTTGTTTTCCAGCTACATCTGTATTTCCCTGATGCATCTTGGTAAGCGGCGCCGGCACACAGAAAAAGCCCGATTCAGTCAATTATACTGAACCGGGCTTTCGCAGCAACTATTTATTTTTCTTTGTTCCGAATATGGGAAATCGTTACGCAAGCATCGCGTGAATCAAAGCAGCATTTCCAGCGGCGCATCGCAATACGGACAGCGCTCACCCACATTCCCTTCCAATGGCAGATAGGGTTCGGTTTTGGTAATGCATTTGTGATTCGAACATTTGACGCCGTGTGCGCCGATATCCTGATGCCCTGCACGCAGGAACGGCAGCTTGGACAAGGTCAGCAGCAGCGCCATGCGGCCAAACATACCAAATCGCGCCTGACGGAAATAAACGGCACGGGGGTCATCATCCACATCCTGCGCAATTTCATCCACACGCGGCAGCGGATGCAGCACCAGCATATCCTTTTTGGCACGCTTGAGCTTTTCCGCCGTCAGCTGGTAATTTCCTTCCAGATTCTGATACTCCTCTGCGGTAACGAACCGTTCGCGCTGAATGCGCGTCATATACAGCACATCAAGCTCGGGCAGTGCCTCGTCAATGCTCTTCACTTCGCAATACGGCATATTATGCTCTTTCAGGAACTGAATCATATAATCCGGCAGACCCAACACTTCCGGCGCAATCAGATAGATTTGTACATTGTGATATCGCTCCAGAAAGTGCAGCAGAGAATGTACCGTGCGGCCATATTTCAAATCGCCGCACAATCCGATGGTCAAATCATGGAAACGGCCTTTTTTGGTTCGAATCGTGTAAAGATCGGTCAGTGTCTGGGTAGGATGCTGATGTCCTCCGTCGCCGGCGTTGACCACCGGAATGGAAGAAACCATGGAAGCCACCAGGGGCGCTCCTTCCTTTGGATGACGGATGGCGGCGATATCCGCAAAGCAGGATACGGTCCGGATGGTGTCCGCCACGCTCTCGCCTTTGGCAGCGGAGCTGGAATTGGCAGAAGAAAAGCCGAGTACCTTCCCGCCCAGATGCATCATTGCTGATTCAAAACTTAAGCGGGTTCTTGTACTTGGCTCATAAAACAAGGTGGCAAGAATTCTGCCGTCACACGCGTGCGCGTATTTTTCGGGATTCTGCTCAATATCGTTGGCCAGATCCAGCAGCTGGTCCAGTTCTTCCACGGAAAAATCCAGTGGACTCATCAAATGTCTCATACGATACCTCCTATATGCTGTTTCGCTCTGGGAACATCATATACTAAAAAGGGTGGGATTTCAAGAGTGAATAGGATTTAACCTGTTCTTTATTGTAAAATTCTGACCGTTGTACTATAATAAGAAAAATGCGTTTTTGTGAGGTAAAGTCATAGAGTATGGAATATCAAAAAGCCAG
>NZ_CALWUQ010000072.1 GCF_944384695.1 uncultured Agathobaculum sp.
AAGGCAGGCAAGGCAACCCTTTTCGGGCTGCCCTGCCTGTCTTTTTTTCTTTGGCCTATTTTGCAACAGGCCCTTTGCGTTTATTTCATCTGACCGCACGCCAAACCGTTGTATTTGGTCACGCGGAAGGGATAGTGCACGGCCTTGGCCTCCACGCCAATCTCCTCCAACCCCGCAACCAATGCATCCACCACCTGCATGTCATGGTCGCGCTGCGCGACCGACAGCTTCATGCGGCTGCCGAAGGACGATACCAGCATCGCAAACGGCTGCACCGCGCAGGGCAGCACCGCGCCGTAATCCAGCACATACGGCATGCAGCTTTCCGGCATCTTGAACCGGCCAACGTTGGTAATCAGGAAGCTGTCCTCCAGCACAAAATCGCGGCACAGCTTCTGTCCTTCCTTCATTTTTTGCTCCAGCGGCATATCCGCCTCGTGCAGCTCACTGCACCGGTCGGAGGCGGCCTTCGCGCGATAAAGCAGCTGTTCGCGCTCCATCTGGCTGTTCAAAAATTCCTTGGTCTTGCGGAATACCTCGGGCAGCGGCAAATCGCGGTACTCCGGTAAGTACGGCAAATCAATGAAGCAGATAAAATACCGCGTGGTTGCCGACGGCAGCAGCGGCCGCAAATCAACCGGAATCTGCGAGATGACCGGCTTATCCGGCTCGCCGTATTTCTGGTCAAAGGCACGCATGAGGAGCGGCGCCACGATGGACAGCGGGCTGACGCCAATCGACTTGCCATAGCTGTGCAGCTGCTCAAACGGGAAGGTGACGTCGGTCACAATCTCCGGTCCATCCCCCTTATCGGTCAAATCCCACGCATGGGACGCTTCGGGCTTCTTCCAGATACCCTTGGGCGAAAACTCCTGGTCGGCAAGCTGACGGTAACCGTCCGCGCTCTCCTCCGGCGACCAGCGCGTGTCCATGCCGCGCACCGAGCCGTCGTTCTCAACCGGATACCCGCACAGCGTCAGATACTGGAACAGCACGCAGCGGATGAACTCTTCAAAGCCGCGGCCATCCGAAATCGAGTGCTGGTATTCCATGGTGATGGTATTGTCCTGATAGCCGACCAGAAACAGATAGCCATGCGTATCCGGCGAGCCAATGGTATAGCGTTTTTCCACACCGTCGAACGGCAGCACCACGGGCGGCAGCACGTTGGGACGGTACCGGAAGCTGGTGTCCGTCGCTTCCACGCCGAGCATCATATGCGGGAAGCGCAGCAGCGCCTGCTCGACCGCCTGCTGCAGCTTGTCCGGCCGCACCCGGTCGCGCATGCGGATGATATGTCGCGGCACGCAGGCGACGGTTTCATGGGTATTATACAGAAAAATCTTTGCGTAACTATCCGTGCGGAGCAGCGGATAATCCGTGAGCATATCCATTCTTATCCCCTCCGAGGTCAGCATATGGTGGTTTTCCTGTTTTGATTGTAGCACTGCCCGGAGGTTTTGTAAATCGAATCCGGTCGGATTTTACCATTTCCGGACACTGTGTATGATAACAAGCAGCAGCGGTACCCCCGCTGCGGGATACCGCTGCTTGTTTCCGCACTTACTGCGCAACAGGAATTTCTACGCCGCCAAGCGTAAGAGATACCACGTCCTCCATCGGGATAATGCGGTTGAACACGCCGCTGCGGATGCAGCGCGTCTGCTCGCCCTGATTCTCCCGGGAGCCGCCGCTCTCCGACAGGTCGATGGCCGTGCCATCCGCCAGATGCAGCACCGGATTGATGTCCAAATCCTCCCATGCCTGCTGCTGTTCTGCGGACTCCTGTCCGCTCGGCGCAGGCGCGGCCGCGGCCGTGCCGGACACCGTGTAAACGATACGGTAACCGATGGGCGAAAGCCGGATTTCCTCTACAGTCGCGTCCTTGCCGCCGACCTTGACGCTCTGGCCCGCGGGCAGCTGCGTCGACAGGTCGCCCGCTTCGAGCTTGAACTTGAGGTTCCATTCGCCTTCCAGAATGGTGCCGTCCATGTTGCGCAAGTTTCCAAACGTCACCTTGACCGTGCCGCCGGTTTTGACCATATCATCATACGACATGGTATCGACATACTGAATGGCATTGTCGGTCGGGTCATCGTCAATGAACCACGAACCGCCGTGACCGCCGGAGGTGTTCAAACCGATATCGCTCGACCAGATGTCCCAGAACGCATCAAGCACGGCGGGATTTGCCTCAACCGGCGCAACCGTGAACGTCGAACCGTCGTCCTTCGCAATCGAATAGGTAATCATATAATTGTAGCCGTCAAACAGGATGGCGTCCGCCGTGACGGTCACGCCGTTATCCGTGTCGCTTGCACCAATCGGACGGCCAATCTGGTCGATGATTTCGGTGTCAGCCGTCGACCCGAACACGCTGGAAAACGCCTCGCCCGCGGTCTTGAGCACACCGGATGCGCCCGCGCCAATGCCCAGCACCAGCGCTGCCGCTACGCCGACCGCCGCCACGCGCGGCAGTCTGAACTTCCGCTTACGCGGCTTTTCCTGCATCGGCATGTCCTCACCCGCCGCGTCCAGCAGGTTTTGCACCATGCGCGCCTTGGCCTCGTCCGAAAAGCGCAGACCGTCCAGCGCGTCAGTATACTCTTTGTTATCATTATACGCTCTGTTCATATTCATTCCCTCCCAAGGTCATGCGCAGCTTTTGCCGCCCCCGGCTCAAGTGCGCGGTCACCGCGGATTCGCTGCGGCCCAGCATGCCCGCTATCTCGCGGACGGAGTAGCCTTCATAGTAATACAGGTAAACCGCTTCGCGGTAGTTTTCCGGCAGCGCCATCACCGCTTCCAGCACATCGTTTGCGGGTGCGGCGGGCGCGGGCGCTTCGGCCACCGCTTCGAGCGCCACCGTGCGCCGCCGAAAGGCACTGCGCATCGTATCCTTGCAGGCATTCGCGGTCGCGCGGATAATCCACGCCTTTTCGTGCGCCGGACTGTCAAAGACTTGCCCGCTGGTCAGCAATTTTAGGAACACGGTCTGGCAGATATCCTCCGCGTCCTGTGTATTTTTCAGATAGGTGTATGAAAGCCGCAGAATCAAATCGGAATAGGTGTTCACCAACCGTTCGGCCTCGGCCCTGTCCAGTTGTATCATGGTTTCATCAACTCCTTTAGCGGCCGTCCGGCCGTGTCAGCAACGTCGCTTCACCTACAATACGAATGGACGGCACGTTTGCTGACAGTGGGAGGGAATATTTTTGCCAAAGCAAAAAGACAGCCCCGAAGGACTGTCTTTTAGTATAGCATAGTTTGCAGTTAGCGAACAGAACGCGCGGACAGCGGGGCAAGGCCGCTTTCGAGCTGTCCCGACCGCTGCGCGGACAGCAAAAGCCCGAGCAGCAGCATGGTCTGGCACAGATACAGGCCGCCGTAGGACAGCAACGGCAAGCCATAGGACGCAATCAGGATAATGCCGCAGTTTTGCAGCACATACAGCACCGTTTGCAGCGCAAAGGTCGCCATCACGCCCATGCACACGCTGCGCGCGAGCAAGCCGGTCTGCCGATACGCAATGCGAAAGCCCCAGACGAGCAGCAGCACGACCGCCACCAAAATCAGCAGCACCACTGCCCAGCCCCAATAGTATTTTGCCGCCATAATCACCCAATCGGTTGCGCCGTCCCACCACAGCCATGCATCCACACTATGTATACTGCTGTCGAAGGGGAATGGGATGCCGAACATAATGTTTTGGACCACCGACCCCTGATAGCCGTTTCCCATCGCATCGCGCTGCGGGAACAGCACAACCGCCAGCTCTTCGCGTATATGGCTATCCGTACAAAACAAAAACAGGCAGTACAGCGCCATCGCCAGCACCGGCGACGCTGCGAGCATGAGCTTGCCTTTGGTGCGCCGTCCGAACGCCCTGCGCCAGACCGCAGCGGCCAGCATGCCGCAGCTGACCACCGTCAGCACGCAAAGGGCTGCCATAGACGGCGCGAGTGTCGCAAAGAACCACATGCCCAGCAGCGACAGCAGGCAGACGCCGATGCCCTGTATCCCCTTGCCGCGCTGCCGGAACAGAATGCCCGCGAACAGCACTGGGAAAAACCACACCCACTGCGCCAGATAGTTCAGCTTGCCCATACTTTCCACACGGAACGGTCCAAAGGTCAGCAGCAGCCCAACGACGGCCCACAGACCGTACAGCAGCCAGCAGTGCCGCCCGAGGATGGTGTAGTCCACGAAATACGCCGCCAGCAGGCACACAGCCCCCGCCACATATCTTCCGAAAAACATGTACCATTCCAAATCATTGTTCGAACGCATACTGTATTGCAGCACCAGCCCGATTGCCGCGACCACCAGCACGATGCCCAGCATCACCCAGTCCGGCCGGGGCCGCCACGCGCGGTCAAGCTGCGTGCCGGTCTCGACCGCGTCACCCATCTCTCGCGCGGTCGCCTGCACAGCCGCTTCCTCATCCAGCCCTGAGTCCAGAAACGCCTCATACTGGTCGGAAAGGTGGTCGGCCAGCTCCTTTGCCGCCACCGGGCGCGCCCGCTTCCAGCGCATCTGGCTGGTCGCGCGGCTCACCCAGCCGCGCAGCAGTTCGGGCAGCGGCTTTGCGCTGCGCCCCTCGGCAGCTGCGTCCAGCGCTTCGCGTTCTGCCGTATCCAGCGCCCGCTCGGCCGCGTCGCGCTCCAGCAGGTGCAGCAGATACCGCCGCACACCATCAGGCAAACGCATGGCTTTCTCCCCCCTTCAGCACGCGCTCGACCGCACCGGAAAACTGCCGCCATTCCTCGGTTTTTTCCGCCAGCCGCGTGCGTCCCGCATCGGTCAGATGGTAATACTTGCGCACCCGCGCGCCGTCCGCCGCGCGCTCATAGCTCTGCACCAACCCCTGCGTTTCCAGCGTGTGCAGCAGCGGATAGAGCGTACCCGCCTTGAGCGAAAACGTGTCGTCCGACCGCTCGCGCAGTCGCTCAATCATCTGATAGCCGTATAAATCGTCCTCTTTCAGCAGGCGCAGCACCAGCAGCGCCGTGCTGCCCGCAAGCAAACTCTTGTCGATTGCCATTTTCTATCCCTCCTTATATCGGTGTTCGATATATTGATTATATATAGATATCCGATATATGTCAAGCCTTGCATTTGGTTTCCACGTGATACATCCTGCTTGACAAACTAATATCGTTAGTTTATGCTGAAATATAGAAAACTAATTTTGTTAGTTTGGAGGGATATCGCATGGCAAGAAAGGGGCTCAGCCGCGATACCATTGTCGACACGGCGGCGGCGCTGGCCGAGGAAAAAGGGATGGAAAACCTGACGTTGCACGAACTCGCAGACGCGCTGGGCGTGAAGCCCGCGTCGCTGTACAACCATTTGCAGGGCCTGCCTGAGCTGAATGTGCGGCTGGCCGAGCGTGCGCTCGACCGCCTGATGGACACGCTTAGTCAGGCGGTGGATATTCGTCCGGTCCCGGACGCATTGCGCGCGCTGGCCGCGGCCTATCGCAGCTTTGCGCAGGAGCAACCGCAGTTGTACCGCGCGATTCTGCTGCTCCCGCAGTTTTCCGACCCCGGTCTGGTCGCGCGCAAGCAGGCGTTTATGGATTTGTTTGTGCGCATGCTTGCACCGCTCGGCCTGCCGACAGAGGAGCGCGTGCACATATCCCGGCTGATTCGCAGCACGCTGCACGGCTATGTTTCCATGGAAGCCGCCGGTTTCTTCCGCTCGCCGCTGGCCGACGCGGATGAGAGCTTCGCGCGCGCGACTGAATGGCTGTGCGAACAGATAACACGAACGGAGGCGAAATACCATGACGGAACACTCCACCAGTGAGGCACAGGAGCGCCGCTTTCATCAGATGACCGAAGCGCCGCTCGAGCCGCTCATTTGCAAAATGGCCGTGCCGACCATCATCAGCATGCTCATCACCTCGATTTATAACATGGCCGATACCTTTTTCGTCGGCAAGCTGGGCACCAGCGCGACCGGTGCGGTCGGCGTGGTGTTTCCACTGATGGCACTCATCCAGTCCATCGGCTTTTTCTTCGGGCAAGGTTCGGGCAGCTATATTTCGCGTCAGCTCGGCGCGCAGCATCAGGAAGAGGCCGAGCGCATGGCAGCGACCGGCTTCTTTTCCGCGCTCATCACGGGTATTCTCATTCTGGTTTTCGGCCTGCTGCTGCGCAGTCCGCTGTGCCACCTGCTCGGCGCGACCCAAACCATCTATCCGTATGCGCTTGCCTACATGCAAATCATCCTGTGCGGCGCGCCGTATATGATGGCCGCGCTCGTGCTCAATAACCAGCTGCGTCAGCAGGGCAACGCAACCTATGCGATGGTCGGGCTGGTGTCCGGCGGTGTGCTCAACATCGCGCTCGACCCGCTGTTCATCTTTGTGTTTGATTTGGGCATCAGCGGCGCGGCTTACGCGACCATTCTCAGCCAGCTCATCAGTTTCCTGCTGCTCCTGCTCGGCATCCGTCTGTCGCGCGGCGTGCAGATTCGCCTGCGCCAATTCTCCCCCAGCGTCAACCGCTTCGCCGCGCTCGCGGGCGGCGGCCTGCCCAGCCTGTGCCGGCAAGGTCTGGCCTCGGTCGCAGTCACCTTTCTCAACACCGCCGCGCGCCCCTACGGCGATGCCGCCATCGCGGCCATGAGCATTGTCTCCCGCGTTTCGCAGTTTGCCGGGTCGGCCATGATTGGCTTCGGGCAGGGCTTTCAGCCGGTCTGCGGCTACAACTACGGCGCGCGCAAATATGACCGTGTGCGGCGCGGCTTCTGGTTCTGCGTCAAGTCCTCGTTTCTGGTACTGCTCGCGCTGGCGGTGCTGGGCTGGATTTTCGTGCCCCAGATTATCGCCATTTTCCGCGCGGATGACCCAGAAGTTATCCGCATCGGCACGCTGACGCTGCGGCTGCAATGCCTGTCCTTCCCGCTCATCGGCTGGGTGACCATGTGCAACATGCTGCTGCAAAACATCGCGCTGACCATGCGCGCCAGTCTGGTCGCCGCGGCGCGGCAGGGGCTGTTCTTTATTCCGCTGGCCATCGTGCTGCCGGTGTTCTTTGCACTGCTCGGCGTGCAGCTGTGCCAACCGCTGAGCGATATGTGCGCGTTTCTCCTGTCCATCTTCGTGACCGTTCCGGTGCTGCGCATTCTGGCCCGCGGCGAAAACCCCGCGCACGCCTGATGCCATAACCGCTTTTCTCCCGCCGCGGAATGTGGTATACTAAACCTGACAAAATCCAAGGAAAGCAGGCGTTTTATGGAAAGAACCTATATTATGCTCAAACCGGATGCTTTGCAGCGCGGCATCACAGGTGAAATCCTCGCGCGCATCGAGCGCAAGGGCTACCGCATCACCCACATGAAAACCATGCAGCTGGACGAGCCTATCCTGCGCGAGCATTACGCACACATCGTCGACCAGCCGTTTTTCCCACCCACGGTCGAGTATATGACGAGCGGCCCCGTGCTGGCGATGGTCGTCGAGGGCGAGAACGTCATTCAGGGCATGCGCACCCTCATGAGCCCGACCAAGAACGAAAACGCGATGCCGGGCACCATCCGCGGCGACTTCGCCTGCTCGACCACTTATAACGTCATCCACGGCTCGGACTCCCCTGAGAACGCGGAAATTGAAATCCGCCGTTTTTTCGGTGAAATTTGACGAGCAAAAGAACAAAAAGGGCGCGTTGCAGAAATGAAATCTGCAGCGCGCCCTTTTATGCGCCGTCCAAAGGAGTATGTAGCCGATA
>NZ_CALWUQ010000073.1 GCF_944384695.1 uncultured Agathobaculum sp.
CGGTCCTCCGTTGCGCAGTACCGGTCTCTCATCACCCTGTTGGCAGCTGCCTCGCCGCGCGCACGTCCCTCCTTGCCCGCATCATCCCCGCTGTAGCGGATTGCGGGTACAGGACACCGCTAACGCCCCGATGTGTGCGGCCTTGTGCGGCGCTGAACAGATATCCAATTTTCAGTTTACACCGCTCGGTGCGGTTTTATGCTTCCGGGTCGCCGGGCATCGGTGTGGTCTCGCCGCCGGTGCTGCCACCTGTATCGCCGCCGGTGCCGCCGCCCGTGTCACCACCGGTATTTCCTCCGGTGCTGCCACCTGTATCGCCGCCGGTGCTGCCGCCCGTGTCACCGCCCGTATCTCCGCCGGTTTCACCGCCGGTGCTGCCGCCGGTATTGCCGCCAGTCTCGCCGCCGGTGCTGCCGCCCGTATTGCCGCCGGTCTCACCACCAGTGCTGCCGCCCGTTTCGCCGCCGCTTTCGCCGGTTTCCGGATCGGTCGGCGTGGTCGGCAAGCCGGTTTCCGGATCAATCGAAGGATCATTCGGATCGGTCTGCGTCTGGGTCTGATCTTCCGGCTTCTCCTCTGTTTCTTCCTCTTCCTCTTCTTCCGCCCAATCGGTCACGCCAACCTTTGCAAAGTTATAACTCGTGGTAATGCCCTGATGGCTGCACGTCTCCGTCGGCACTTCATCATTCCAGAAGCGTCCGGAAGCGGCGCGTCCCGCCGCACGGCAGGCGCCGGAAGCAAGCAAGCCCGTATCCATACAATAGGTCACCGTAGTGAAATCCTGCGGATGCGAATCAAATACCAGACCGGAGTCACCCTCATGCACCTTCTGCATCACCGCCAGCCAAATGCCGGCGGCATTGCGGCCATACAAGCCGTTGAGCGTATAGTTGTGCTCATAGCCGACCCAAACCGCCGCCGAATACTGCGGCGTGACACCGCAGAACCAGATATCGGTATTGGAGGTCGTCGTACCGGTTTTACCAGCCGTCTGCACACCCGAAATCTGCGTGCCCGAAGCGGTACCGTACGCCGTAACATTCTGCAAGCATTCGAGCATGTAGTACGCCGTGCGTACATTTTCAAAACCCAAATCCGTGCTCGGCGTGTTTTCCAGCACGACATTGCCCTCGGAATCCACGACCTTGGTATAGGTGCGCGTGCCGCCGTATACGCCCTCGTTGATGAAGGTGGCAAAGCCGCCCGCCATTTCGCGCACGGTCACGCCATCGGTCAGCGCGCCGAGTGCCAGCGGCGAATAGTCGATATCGCTCTTGACCGTACCATCCTCATAGGTGCGGCTGCCGACCAATGCATCGGCAAAACCCAAACGCTGGGTCAGGAAATCGTAGGAAGCCTGCGGGGTCAGCATGCTCATCACCTGCACGGCGATGGTATTGACCGAGCTGGTGATACCGCTTTTGATGGTCATGGCGCTGCCGGTAGGCATCTTGCCGTCGTTCATCGGCCACGGTTTGCCATCGTCGCCAATTTCGAGCGGCTTATCATAAACCGTGGTGCTGGGCACGATGATGCCCTTATCCATCGCCGGCCCATAGGTGGACAACGGCTTGAACGAGGAACCGGGCTGACGGCGCGCGTCGGTCGCATAGGAGAAGGCCAGATTTTCGGTCTTTTGACCGCGGCCGCCTGCAATGGCAACAATGTTGCCCTGCTTATCCGTAATGACCATCGCGCTCTGCGGCCGTTCGCCGTATTTCTCCGTCGTCGGGAAGTACGAATCGTCCGCCCATATCTGGTCGACAATGTTCTGCACCTGCGTGTCGATGGTCGCATAAATCTTCAGGCCGCCGGACGCGACCATATTGCTGGCCACAACTTCAGAATAGCCCTTCTGCTCCATCAGGTCGTTGGTCACGTCCTTGATGACCGCATCGGTAAAGTAGGAATAAATATCGCTGATATCCTGCTGATACTGTTCATAAGGACGGTAAACCAGCTCGGTTGCGACTGCTTCATTGTATGTGGTCTGGTCAATCATGCCCAGTTCCAGCATTTTGCCAAGGATGCTTTCCTGTCGCTCCTTGACCTTTTCCGGATGGTTATACGGGTCGTAAATCGACGGATTGTTGGTCAGACCGGCCAGCGCGGCGCACTCTGCGAGGCTCAACTCGGAAATATCCTTGCCGAAATACGTGGTCGCCGCGGTTTTTACACCGTAGCAGTTATAGCCCAGATAAATCGTGTTGAGGTACATTTCAAGGATACGGTCCTTGTCCCCAATCTCATCCTCCAGCGCCAGCGCGCGGAAAATCTCGTTGATTTTACGTTTGACCGAATAATCGTCCTCATCGGTGACGTTTTTGATGAGCTGCTGGGTGATGGTCGAACCGCCGTACTGGTCGTCGCCGACCAGCCAGTTAACGACCGCGCCAAACGTGCGCTTCCAGTCCACACCATGATGCTTGTAGAAGCGTTCATCCTCAATGGCGACGACCGCGTTTTTCAAATCCTCCGGGATTTGCTCGCTGTCCACCCAGATGCGGTTTTCCGTACCGCGGATGGTTTCATACAGGGTTTCGTTGCCCTCCGCATCCACCGCATAGATAAACGAGTTCAAATCCAGACCCAAGCCCTTGCTCAGGTCGGTCGCCGTCTCCTGCGCGGACGGGTTGATATATGCATGTACATAATACGCAAATGCAATGCCGCAGAAGCAGGCGCAAAGCACACCGATAAGCAGCAGCGTCAGCAGCACGCGGGATATCACATGCCAGACGCCATATCCTTTTCTTTTGCCAGTTGCCAATTCGGTTTCCTCCTTGCCCGCCGGATTCATGCCGCGGGTCTTATCAGGTCGGACGCACATGCCGCCCGTTTTGTTCCCGATATTTCATAAAATAAACGATTTTCTATCTGCTTTCCGTCATTATACCACAGAAGCAGGCGTTTTAAAAGCACCCTTTTTCCCGGTCTTCCGGTTGAGGTCACAGTCGTTCGCGGCTATTATACCACATTATTCCGCAAATTCCAAACAAATTTTACACCTGCCTGCGAATACTTTCCGGAATGTTGGGAATACTCAAAGAAAATTCCACCGGTATAAGGAGGTAATTTCCGTGATGCAGGGGTTTTACATGCTTGCGATGCAGCGCGCCAAGCGGCAGCGGCGCATCGCGCTGCTGGCCTGCGCAGCAGCGCTCGTCAGCGCCTTTTTTGCCGCGCGCGTCTGGTTTTCCGCCCCGGCCGTACCCGCCAGCACGACCGAGCTGCCCTATGTGGCGCAAACCGAGGACGGCCGGCTGGTCGTCTCCCGCGGCGGGGAGGTCGTCATCCGCACGGACATCGACGTGCGCACACTGCCCGCCGCCGACCGCGAATCGCTGGAGGACGGCATTCTGCTGTCGGACGCGCAGGCGCTTGCCCGTCTGCTCGAGGACTATGGCTCATAAAAACGACGGGCAGACGCCCGTCGTTTTTGTGCTTCCTGTTATGCCGCGTTTTGCAGCATGGCTTCGATTTCCTCACTTGTGACGACCTCATCGGACGCGGGCACCTGCGCCTCGCTGCCCGCCGGAGCGGGCTGCTGCGTCAGCGTCAGCGTGATTTCGGTCAGGCTTTCATTTTTTACATGCACAGCCAACGCGATGTCGCCGCGGTCGGCATCGCCGGCAAAGGTCAGCGTCACCAGCGTCTCGCCGCTCCAGTCGTTGATGCGGCATTCCGCCTCGCCCTCTATACTGCCGTCCGACATATCCAGCGTATAGGTGGCCGTTACATACCCATCCGTATCCGGCAGCTGTGTGGACAAATCCGCGGTATACCGTGCGCCGCTTTGCGTAAAGCAGCCGTCGCCCGCAAACGCGGCGAGCATATCCGCCGCCTGCTGCACCTCGCCCCACAAATCGCTGTACGAATAGGTGTAGTTGCGCTCCGCCTGCGTGACCAGCAGTGTGCCAATGGTCGCGCCGCCTGTGCCCAGCGCCGTCTCCGGCAGCAGCGCCGTCCCGGTGAGGATATTCTGTCCGGTCAACGGGTCATCCAATACATCTGAAAAAGCAATCCATTTATCCTGCGGCACGGATACGCCGCTCGTCTCCGCCAGCAGCTCCATCAACAGCGGGCAGCGCAGGTACAGGATGCCGCTTTCCGCACCCCAGACCATCTCCAGCCGGGCGTTTTGCAGCTGTTCCTGCCACTGGACAAGCTGCGTGGACAGCTTTTCCGCGTCATCCCATGTATACTTATCATACTCCCGCGCAAACAGCGCCGCCAGCCCGTACAAATCGACCTGCACATCCATTGTCAGGCCGCCGCTGCCGTCGACCACCTCCAGCGTGCCGTCAAGCAGCACCGTGGTCTCGTCCCCGTCAATTGTATTAAACGCCGTGTACAGCACACGCAGCGCAGCCGCGGTGCGCATGGTCTGCGCCGGGTCGCGCACAGGCTGCGCGGCCAGCCACCGGTTCACCACGGTAAACCGCGCGTCAACCTGCTCTGCCAGCGCATCCTTATCGTACAGCACGGCCATCTGCATATAGTCGTCCCACTGCACGGTCAGGCCGAAGGCCTCGGCAAAAAACCGCACCGGCACATAGGTGCGCCCGTCCTTTTCATAGGGCGCAGCGTCCAACGCGACCGTTTCTATTACCGCGCCGGTCGTATCGTCGGACAGCGTCAGCGTATCGCTGCCGAGCGTAAAATCACAGCGAGCACCGTCCTTCACGGCCGTAATCGCCCCGCTGTCGTAATCGACCACTGCGCCCAGCGTCTCCGCAATCGCGCGGAACGGCACCATCGTGCGGTCATGGACCATTTCCGGCTGCGCGTCCGGGAACACGACCGTCTCGCCGTTCAGCTGCACGGAGACCGGCGGGACATACGCATCGTTATCCATGCGCGCCATCTGCATGGCGGCATCGCGCAGGAACGCCTCGCGGCTGTCATAATATTCGTCCACCATCGCCCAGTCCCAGCCTTGATAGGCCTGCTCGAACGCCTTTTCCGGGTCGGCTGTGAGTTCCGCCAGATGCGCTTCATACCGCGCACAGACCCAGTCGTAATCGACCCGGTCAAAATACCAGTCCTGCATCAATGCATCCGCCGATTCATAACCCATCTGCTCATAGAGCGGCGTCCCCGTCTCAGCCGCGAACGCCACGGGCAGCGTGCCGCACAGCAGCACCATTGCCAAAACGAGCGAAATCCAGCGTTTCATGTTCCGTTTCATGTTTCATGCCCCCTTCTCTGTCCTTATCCTTATTGTACTCCTGCAACAGCACACCGTCTATTTGTGTTTTCCCCATTTTTGGGGCGAAAAAGCTGTCATTTTATCCAGAGGCATATGCCGAGCGCATGCCGCATACCGTATCACCAAGGGGGCGTTTACTTATGTTCATCACCATCACCCGGGATACCCTGTACCGCATCGGCGCGGCGGCGGGCGTGTGCGCGCTGCTTGCCGCGCTGTTTTTCCTTGTGCCGCAGGACGACAGGGGTACAACCGCGCAGACTGCCGCCGGCACGGAAGAGGCTGTGCCCACATCCATCAGCGATTGGGGGCTGTCCTTCCAGACCGAGGGCCAGCCGCCGGTCGGCAACGTGCCCGCCGACACCCTGCTGCAATGGAACGCCTACTATGTGGGCGACACCAGCAAAAACACCATCTATCTGACCTTTGACGCAGGCTATGAAAACGGCTGCACGGGCGCGATTTTGGACGCGCTGAAAAAGCACAACGCGCCCGCGTGCTTTTTTGTCGTGGGCAACTTCATCGACTCCGCGCCCGAGCTGGTGCAGCGCATGGTGGACGAGGGGCACATCGTCGGCAACCACACGCTGCACCACCCGGATATGTCCTCGATTTCCGATAAGGAAGCCTTTGCCGCTGAACTCAACGGGCTGGAAGAGAAATTCACCGCGCTGACCGGCCAGCCGATGCAGAAATTCTATCGTCCGCCGCAGGGCAAATTCAGCGAGGAAAACCTCAAGCAGGCGCAGGAGCTGGGCTATACGACCGTGTTCTGGTCGCTAGCGTATGTGGACTGGTACACCGACAACCAGCCGACCGACGAGCAGGCGTTCTCCAAGCTCCTGCCGCGCATCCATAACGGCGCCATTGTCCTGCTGCACTCGACGAGCGAGACCAACGCGCGCATCCTCGACGAGCTGCTCACCCGCTGGGAGAACGAAGGCTACACCTTCGGCAGCCTGACCGATTTGACGGCAGCTTAATCCGCACAGGCGCGCTCCTCCGCATCGCGCAGCGCCTGTTCCAGCGCGCCGCGGACGTCCGCAAGGCTCATGCCGATGCCCGCGGCTTCGATGCGCTCGGTCAGCCCGGCCACCGCGCCGAACAGATGCAGATAGGCGGCTTTGTAATGCAGCTCAGGCGCAGATTCCGACGGTTTTTCATGGGTTGCGTTCATTTTCATCACCTCACCTCTATTTTATAGGTATTACCTATAAAAATCAATATAGGAACCACCTATATCTCATACTGTTGTCAGGTGATAACAATGTATTTTCCAAGAATCCGCGATTTGCGCACGGATAACGACCTCAAACAGGAAACACTCGCCCGTCATCTTCATGTAACGCAAGCAACCTATTCTGAATATGAAAGCGGCAAGATTCATATTCCAGTGGAGGCCGCGCTGTTCCTTGCCGACTTTTATAACGTCAGTCTGGACTACCTGCTCGGCCGCTCGGATGACAGTACGCCCTTCCGAAAATGACCGCACCGGAAACCCGGTGCGGCTTTTTTGTGCGACCGCATTCTCACTTGTTTTGCCATATTTCCCTGTGGTATACTACTATTACAAGGCAAGACAAGAAAGGAAGGAACCTCCATGGACAAATCCAAGGTTTATTTTGCGGACTTCCGCACGACGTTGACCGAGAATTTGCAGCAGAAGCTGACCCGCCTGATGAAAGCGGCGGGCATGGACAGCATCGATTTTGACAAGAAGTTCACCGCCATCAAAATCCACTTCGGTGAGCCGGGCAACCTCGCGTTCCTGCGGCCCAACTGGGCAAAAACCGTCGCGGACTTCGTCAAGGAGCGCGGCGGCAAGCCGTTCCTGACCGACTGCAACACGCTGTACGTCGGCGGACGCAAGAACGCGCTCGACCACCTCGATTCCGCCTATCTCAACGGTTTTTCGCCGTTCTCCACCGGCTGCCACGTCATCATTGCGGACGGCCTGAAGGGCACGGATGAAGCGTATGTGCCGGTCAAGGGCGGCGAATACGTCAAGGAAGCCAAAATCGGACAGGCCATCATGGACGCGGATGTGTTTATCTCGCTGACCCACTTCAAGGGCCACGAGGCAAGCGGCTTCGGCGGCACGCTCAAGAATATCGGCATGGGCTGCGGCTCACGCGCGGGCAAAATGGAGCAGCACAATGCGGGCAAGCCGCAGGTGGACCAGAACCCTTGCGTCGGCTGCGGCATGTGCACGCGCATCTGCGCGCACAGCGCCATCACCATCACGAACAAAAAAGCGCACATTGACCACGATAAGTGTGTCGGCTGCGGCCGCTGCATCGGCGTGTGCCCGACCGACGCGATTGGCTGCGGCTACGATGAATCCAACATCGTTTTGAACCGCAAAATCGCGGAGTACACCAAAGCGGTGGTGGACGGCCGTCCGTGCTTCCATATTTCGCTGGTTATCGACGTGTCGCCCAACTGCGACTGCCACGCGGAAAACGACGTGGCTATCGTGCCGAATATCGGTATG
>NZ_CALWUQ010000074.1 GCF_944384695.1 uncultured Agathobaculum sp.
CGGTGATTGCGATTGTCGCGTATATTCAGGGTGGCACCAAATTGCAGCGCCTGCAATATGAAGCGATGGGCGTTAACCGTATTGATGTATATGGATATGGTGCCAAAAGCCGGGATTGGCAGGATTTTGAGGAATATCTGGATACGGAACTTGCAGATAAAGTGGCTGCGTGGTCGCCGCAAAGCCAGTATTATGATTGGCAGAGCGACGGTATTCAGTATCGCCGGCAAAAGCTGACCAATGAAAACGGTATGACCTACATGTACTTCGGCAATCAGGATTATGGCGAGGTTACAAGCCACAGCATTTCCATTGGACGCGATCTCTCCGAGGAAGACTGCAATAGCAGGGCGCGTGTCTGTGTCATTGGCGAAACCCTGCAAAAGTATTTCTTCGGTGCGATGAGCCCGCTCGGTCAGAAGCTGAGAATCGGCGGCAAAAGTTTTGAAGTGGTCGGTGTCTATGCCGGAAAGTATGACGGAAAACTCAACACGGAAGACCAGCTGATCGTTTTCCCCTATACATTGCAGAACAGCATGATGAGCATGAGCGGCATGTCGGATAAGCAGTACGTCATCAAAGCAGCCACGAAAGAGGATATCGCTGAGTTGACCGATACGCTGCTGCCCGGATTTATGCAGAGCCGGTGCGAATCCAGCGGGGGGTATTTCAGCGCGTATTCCAATAGCCAGTGGCAAGAGCAATCCGAGGCTTCAGCAAATATGTTTGCGCTGCTTGGCGGTGGCATTGCCGGCATTTCCCTGTTGGTTGGCGGCATTGGCATCATGAATATTATGCTGGTTTCTGTAACAGAACGCACGCGGGAGATTGGCATCCGTATGGCGATTGGCGCTCGAAAGCGCGATATTATTGGGCAATTTTTGGTAGAAGCTGCGGTCGTATCGTGCTTCGGCGGCATTATTGGCATTGTGCTGGGATGCTTTTTGTCCGCTATTTTGGGCAATTTGCTGCTGATGCAGCAAATGTCCAGCAGCTATATGCCCACCATAGAGCAATTTACGGTGTTGCCGTCTCTGGGATTAATCATCGGCGCATTTCTGTTTTCTGCGCTGATTGGTATTATTTTCGGACTGTATCCTGCCAATAAGGCTTCTAATTTGCAGCCGGTTGACGCGCTGCGTACCCAATAAAGCGAGGTGAACAATCGTGACAAGAAAAATTGCAAGTATCATTTTAGTCCTTATATTGGTGTTTTCTCCTGTCTCTGCCGCTTTTTCTGATATTTCCGACAGCAAATTGGCACAGACGGCATCGGTGCTGGATGCACTCGGCATTATGCAGGGTGTGGGGGATAACCGCTTCGACCCAAATAGTTCGCTGACACGTGCCCAGTTTTGCAAGCTGGCTGTGACGGCCTTAGGTTTTTCTGATGTCAGCGCCTATGGCAGCTATACGATTTTTCCCGATGTGAAAAATACGCATTGGGCTGCACAGTACATCAATGCCGCGGTTCGGCATCCGGATTTGAAAGAGCAGGCGATTATCCGCGGCTATGCCGATGGTACGTTCGGACCGGATAAGGTTGTCAATTATGGCGAAGTGTGCACGATGCTGCTTCGCATGCTTGGCTATTCGGAAGCGGATGTCGGCCCATTCTGGCCTGCCGACTATATTGCACGCGCACAGTCTCTTGGACTGACCAAAGGCGTGACGTTGTCCGATGCTAAGGCCCCGGTCAAGCGCTCGGATGCCGCAATTATGCTGCTCAACACATTGGGGACAGCGACCAAAGGGGAGGAAGGCGGACTCCTGCTGGAACGGGTGGCCTCTGCAATAGTCAAGGATAGCATTCTGCTCGAAACCCGAGATACCGACAGCTCGCTGGCAGATGACGAAGCTATTTTCTATGAGGGTGGAACGGTGAGTGAAACACCGCGGAAAACCGCCGGAACTTTGGACAAGAGCCTGATTGGTATGTATGGTACAATTGTTATCAGCAAAGAGGGCAAAAAAGCGGCTGTAGGTGTGATTCCCAATTCCAATACAGTGGAAACGTATACAGTAACCACTGCGTCGGCCGATGGGATTCAAACCGAGCAGCAAGTGCTAAGACCCAACCGCGACACCAATGTGTATGTGTCCAGAGAAGGCAGAAAGCTGGGGACGTTTGCAGAAATGTGGTCCAGCATTCAGGCAGGAGACACCCTGCACTGCTACTACAACGAATATGGCACCTTGGAATTGATGGCTGTTCTGCCGCGTGTATCCTCGTCTGGCGGCAACTCTTTTGTTTATGGTGTTGCCACTTCTCTTAATATTCCAAGTGAATACCAAATCGTGAAAAATGGTACTGTAGTGGATCGCACAAAGCTCAAAAAATATGATGTGGTCACGTTAGATACTGCAAATAAGCAGGCGCTTGTCTCGGATGTCAAAATAAGCGGCCAATATCAGGAAGGCACGCCGACGTTCAGCTATCCGCAGACCGTTACCATGTATGGCAAAACCTATTCCATTTCGGATCATGCAGCTGCAACTTTTGCAAATATCAATCTCAAGGATTCTATTACGCTGCTGTTTGATGCGGAAGGCAATGTTGCGGCGGCTTACCCGAAGAGTGTGGTCAGTGCGGATATGCAGGGTATTGTAACAAATGTCAAGGATAATGCCACAGCTACAGTTACCTTGTTTAACGGTCTTACATTGCAGGATATGGCCGTCGAAACCGATGAACTGAGCAGCATGCTGGGATGTGTGGTTTCGGTTGGTCAGTCCTCTGACGGTAAGGCATTCCTGAGTAAGCGCACATTGTCAGGCAAGGTCTCCGGAAACTGGTCGATTGCAGATGGCCGACTGGGTGAGCAAGTGGTTTCGCCCAAGGTGAAAATCTATGAGGAAGTGCTGTCCGGAGCACCGTTAAATGCTATCACGGTCTCTGACATTACATCTTCTACCATAGCATCCAGCCAAATTCGTTATACGGTTGCGGACAGCGCCGGCACGGTGACAAGCATCATTTTGGGTGATGTTACGGGCAAGAGCTGGATGTACGGTATTGCCTATAGCGAGAGTCGTAGCGCGGAAGGGTTGGAAGCGTATTTCATTCGACTGAAATACTGGAACGGCTCTGTCGGGACTGAGGCGACATATCGCGTTCCGACTTTGTCGAACTCGTTCAATGGAAGCCCGGTTGGCATACCGAAGGGATATTCCACGAGTGAAAATGTTGTGAACGCTTCGTTTGCAACGCAGAAGCTGAATTTGATTGACACGGTTTCTCTTTCTGCGTTTGATGGTTCTTCCGGTGTCAAGACCAAGGACGGCTACTATACGTTAGCTGATGATATTGGTGTTTACATTCCTGCGCGAAGCGAATTTGTTTCGCTGCAAAGCGCGAAATCCAACTATTCTTCCTTCCGGCTGTATGCGAATAAATCCGCAGAAGCGAGTGGAAAGATTTGTTTGATTCTTGCCGATTAAAACCAATAAAAGATGCCGCGGAACGAAATCGTTCTGCGGCATCATAATTTGCTGAAAAAGTCCAGCGTAAGCTGGACTTTTTTCTATGGGTAATTTGTTATTCCCAATGTACTTTATGCTGCAACGGCCCGGAACCATGTCCTAAATCCAGACCGTATTGGATACAGGCGGTCAAATAGCGTTTTGCCCGCTTAACACTTCCTGTCAGTGAAATACCTTGTGCCAGTCCGCAGGCAATCGCAGAGGAGAGGGTGCAGCCTGTTCCATGGGTGTTCGGATTGTTAATGCGAGTGGCTGGCAGCCAATGCATTTGTTCTTCAGCATATAGTAGGTCATCTGCACAGTCCGATAAATGCCCGCCTTTGACCAGTACGGCGCCGCCTGTTTGCGAGGCGATGTGCCGCGCCGCCTGCTCCATCTGCGCTTTGGTTGCAATATAAGAGCCGGAGAGCGCTGCAGCTTCTGCCAGATTTGGAGTAACCAGCGTGCAAAGCGGGAAAATTTCCTCTACAAGCGCTTTTGCGGCATCAGGGCGGAGCAAATCATGCCCACTGGAGGACATCATAACAGGGTCGAGTACGATGTTCTGTGCATGATGTGCACGCAGCCGTTCTGCGGTCACATGAATAATTTCCGCATCATACAACATACCCAGCTTTACCGCATCCGGCGGGATATCATCAAATACACAATCAATTTGCTGTTTTACCAAATCAGGGAAGACCGGCTGCATACCAAATA
This sequence comes from uncultured Agathobaculum sp., assembly GCF_944384695.1. Classification (GTDB taxonomy): domain Bacteria; phylum Bacillota; class Clostridia; order Oscillospirales; family Butyricicoccaceae; genus Agathobaculum. The sequence goes on from NZ_CALWUQ010000074.1 coordinate 4,183, forward strand.
CACCAGTTGTATTTTGCGCAATTACAACGGTAATCACGCTCATGCCGAAAAGACCGTGCGCTTCTATGGTTTTGAGATCTGCCTGAATCCCTGCGCCGCCGGTGGGATCGGTTCCGGCAATCGAAAGAACGGTTTTCATGATTTGCATTCCTCCAATCCTGCTCCGTCAAATGCGGGAATAAAACTTTCACTGATAGAGCCTGCCTGCTGAAAAAAACCGCCAAGCCCCAGTGCATGAAACAAGTCGCACGCCTCTGCGTACTCTTCTTCTGTAATGGTGCGGTTAAGCTCCGGCCAGTCCTGCATACCAAACGGTGTATATTGACGCATAAGACTAACCAACACGGTATCTCCAAAGCGGGTAGCAATATCGCACAGTACCTGTGCGGTGTCGCCGCCAAGCCCCGGTAGCATGAGATGGCGGATAATCGTACCACGGGTTAGCAAACCGCTTTCGTCAAACTGCGGCATACCCGTTTGACGCACCATCTCTGTGATGGCTGCAACAGCAGTTTCCCGATAATCTTCAGCATGTGAGTAGCAAGCGGCATAATAGCTGCTGTAATACTTATAATCCGGCAAGTAGATATCCACATACCCTTCCAATGAGCGAAGCGTTCCCACACATTCATAACCACTGGAGTTGTATACAATGGGAATGTGCAGTTCGTTCCTGCGAGCAAGTGACAGCGCTTGTATGATATGCGGCACATAATGTGCGCCGGTAACAAGATTGATGTTGTGTGCACCCTGTTGCTCCAGCGACAGAAAGGTTTGCGCCAGTTCTTCTATGGAGAGTGGTTTTCCGAAGCCGTCCCGCCGACTGATTTCCCGGTTTTGACAAAATACGCATCCAAGTGAGCAATGCGAGAAAAACACCGTGCCGGAACCACATGTACCGGAAATTGGCGGTTCTTCCCATTGGTGCAGGCTGGCACGCGCGGCTTCGACCCGGTCGTTAGCGCCGCACAATCCGCGTGCGCGTGTGCGATCCGCACCGCAGGCCTGTGGACACAGCTTGCAGTTTTTCAGCAGACCCGTCAATTTTATCCCTCCGTTCAGATTTATTATAGCGTATTTAAGTCTGGAAATAAAGGTAGGATTTATGATATACTATTTGAAAAAGCAACACAGGAGATATGCGCTATGAAGATTTCAGATATTTTAAAGCAAGACAAAGTCACGCTGTCGTTTGAAGTGTTTCCGCCTAAAACCAGCAGCAGTTATGAATCGGTTGCACGCGCAACGCAGGAGATTGCGGCACTGCATCCGGATTTCATGAGCGTTACCTATGGCGCCGGCGGAGGCACCAGTGAGCACACCGTGCAGATTGCAGCAGATCTTCATGCGCAGTACGGCGTGAATGTGCTTACGCACCTCACGTGCGTTTCTTCCACGCGGCAGCACGTGTCTTCCATGCTGGAGAAGTTCAAGCAGCATGGCATAGAAAATGTGCTTGCACTGCGAGGGGATATTCCAGCGGGCGGTGCGCCGGAAAACGACTATCATTATGCCGCAGAGCTGGTGCATGACATCAAATCGCAGGGCGATTTTTGCGTTGGCGGCGCATGCTATCCCGAAGGACATGTAGAAGCCGCCAATAAAACAGAGGACATTTTGCATTTAAAAGAGAAAGTGGATGCCGGATGTGAATTCCTGACCACGCAAATGTTTTTTGACAATAATATTCTGTATAATTTCCTGTATCGCATCCGGGAAAAGGGGATTACCGTGCCGGTGATTGCAGGGATCATGCCAGTGACCAACGTCAAGCAAATCAAACGCATCACTTCGATGTCGGGAACCTACCTGCCTGAACGCTTTAAGGCGATTGTTGATCGGTTCGGTGATAACCCGGATGCAATGAAGCAAGCAGGCGTGATTTATGCGACCGAGCAGATTATCGACCTGATTGCAAACGGCGTCAATCACATTCACGTCTATTCGATGAACAAACCGGAAGTTGCAGCTGGTATTCAGGCCAGCCTGTCGGAGATTCTCAAGTGATCGCATTTGAACGCAGCGAAGCGCTGCGGTATCTGGGGTATAAGAATCATGCGCAGCCGGACGAAGCGGTGCAACAGAGTCTTGATCGATGTGCGGAAGAATTGCAGAATGTTGTAGCGCCCAAATCGGTTTTTCAGGCGTTTCCGTTGACACATCCGATAGAAGGAACACTCAAATTAGCGGATATTTTTATCCGCAGCAAAAACTTATCCCGTACGCTCAAAGGCTGCACCAGTGTTTATCTGATGGCGGCAACGCTGGGCATCGGTGTGGATCGGTTGATTTCCCGCGCAAGCGCTGTAAAAATGAGTGATGCTGTGATTTATCAGGCTGTGGCCGCGGCCATGATTGAGGCCTATTGTGATGAGGTAAATGATACCTTGCGGCAGGAAGCGGAGCGTGTAGGACTGTATTGCCGTCCACGATTTAGTCCCGGATACGGGGATTTTCAAATCGAACACCAGCGGGATTTCAGCCGTCTGCTGGATACACCACGAAAAATTGGACTCACGGTGACGGAAAGCTGCCTGCTCGTACCGATAAAGTCGGTGACAGCGGTCATCGGCCTGTCCAACTCACCGCAGCCCTGCCATCGTAAAGGCTGTGAGGAATGCGAAAAAACCGATTGTGCATTTAGGAGATAAAGATGAATATAAAAGAAAAGCTGGGCCGGGAATGGCTGTTTTTCGACGGCGGCACCGGTACAATCTTGCAGGAACATGGCTTGGCCGCGGGAGAACTACCGGAGACATGGAATTTGACACATCCGGAGGAAATTGTATCGCTGCACTGCGGTTATTTGCAGGCTGGAAGCGATATCGTCAATACCAACACCTTTGGCGCCAATGCGCTGAAATATCCGGATAACTTGCGGGAAATTGTAGAAGCAGCTGTTATGCATGCCAAAAAGGCGCGTGCATTGTCCGGCCGGAGCGATGCATATATTGCGCTGGATATCGGCCCGACCGGCCGTCTGTTGCAGCCAATGGGAGATTTGCCGTTTGAGCGCGCAGTCGAGCTGTTTGGTGAAGTGGTTCGTATCGGCGCGGCGGCAGGGGCTGATTTGGTCTTGATTGAAACCATGAGCGACAGCTATGAGGCGAAAGCCGCTGTGTTGGCTGCGAAAGAAAACTGCGACCTTCCCGTTTTCGTCACGATGATATTTGATGAAAAGGGAAAAATGCTGACCGGCGGCACGGTGGACTCCGTGGTGGCCATGCTGGAGGGTCTGCGTGTGGATGCGCTGGGCGTCAACTGCGGGTTGGGGCCGAAGCAGATGAAACCGATTGTGCAGCGCTTGACGCAGGTCAGCTCTCTGCCGATTATTGTCAATCCGAATGCGGGCTTGCCGCGCAGTGAAAACGGCAAAACCGTTTTTGATATTGATGCAGATGTATTTGCACAGCTCATGGCGGAAATTGCGGACATGGGTGTGCAGGTGCTGGGTGGCTGCTGCGGCACAACA
>NZ_CALWUQ010000075.1 GCF_944384695.1 uncultured Agathobaculum sp.
GATAAAGTTTAGCGCTTGCTGAACTGCGGAGCGCGACGGGCAGCCTTGAGGCCGTACTTCTTACGTTCCTTCATGCGCGGATCGCGGGTCAGCAGACCAGCCGCCTTGAGTGCGGGACGGTACTGCTCGGAATCCGCCTGCAGCAGTGCGCGAGCGATGCCGTGACGAATTGCGCCAGCCTGACCGGTGAAGCCGCCGCCGGTCACGGTGCACTCTACGTCGAACTTGCCGGCAGTGCCGGTCACTTCGAACGGCTGACGGCAAACCATCTTCAGGGTCTCCAGACCGAAGTAGTTGTCGATGGTGCGGTTGTTGATCTTGATCTCACCGGTGCCGCCCGGGAACAGACGAACGCGGGCAACGGAGGACTTTCTTCTGCCGGTGCCGTAGAAATAAGCCTTCTTAGGTGTATACATCAGTTAGTTCCTCCCTTACTTATCCCAAACTTCGGGCTTCTGCGCCTGATGATTGTGGTTCTCGCCAGCGTAAACCTTCAGACGGGTAGCCGACTGACGGCCAATCGAATTCTTCGGCAGCATGCCCTTGACAGCCAGCTGCATTGCAAACTCCGGCTTCTCGGTCATCAGGGTCTTGTACTGCACTTCCTTCAGGCCGCCGACCCAGCCGGTGTGGTGACGGTAATACTTCTGGGTGAGCTTCTTGCCGGTCAGGATCGCCTTGTCCGCATTGATGACGATGACGAAATCGCCGCAGTCAACATGGGGGGTGAACTCGGCCTTGTGCTTGCCGCGCAGCAGCATGGCGGCGGTAGCAGCGGTGCGGCCGAGCGGCTTGCCCGCGGCGTCCAGCACGTACCACTTACGCTCGACAGTCTCTGCCTTAGCCATAAAAGTAGACATGTTTTCTTCCTCCGTTTATTCTATCAAAAATTATTTTGACAACATTTTCATGCGCTCTAAGCGAGCATATCTATTAAAACACATCGTTTTGCGCAAGTCAAGCGGAATTTTTAAAAATTATCTCAAATCCAATAAGAACTCTTTTATTCTCACGTATTCTCTTATATTCTCTTGTTTTCTCATTTCTCAATTCAAATTTTTCATTTGCGTCCGCCCCGGTTTTCTGCTATAAATAATTGTATTTACTTTCATTTCACAAACAATCGGAGACCAAACCATGCAGAAAATGCTCTCTTATGTCCGCCGCGCGGTGGACCATTACCATATGATTGAGGACGGCGACCGCATCGCTGTCGGTGTTTCGGGCGGCAAGGACTCGCTCGCGCTGCTGGTTGCGCTGGCAAAGCTGCGCGCCTTTTACCCGAAGAAATTTGACGTTATCGCCATCACGCTCGAAATGGGCTATGCCGAGATGGACTTTTCCCCCGTGCAGACGCTGTGCGACGAGCTGGGCGTAGACTACATCCGCATCCCGACACAAATCGGCCCCATCATCTTCGATATCCGCAAGGAGGAAAACCCCTGTGCGCTGTGCGCCAAGATGCGACGCGGCGCACTGCACGAGGCGGCACTGGCGGCAGGCTGCAAAAAGGTCGCGCTCGGCCACCACTTTGATGATGTGGTCGAAACCTACATGCTGTCCCTGTTTTACGAAGGGCGCATCTCCTGCTTCCAGCCGGTCACCTTCCTTGACCGCACGGGCATCACGCTCATCCGTCCGTTGCTCTATACGCCCGAGTATTACGTCCGCTCGTTTGCGCAACGGCACGCGCTGCCCATCGTGCATAACCCCTGCCCTGCCGACGGCAACACCAAGCGGCAGGAAATCAAGGAGCTGCTCAAAAACCTCGAACAGACCATGCCCGGGCTGCGCGAGCGTATCTTCGGCGCCATGCAACGCTATCCCTTACAGGGCTGGGCGCCCGACCGTACCCGCACGCCCAAGCGTCCCAAATAGCATTTCTGCCGCCGTCCCGATTGCGGGGCGGCGGTTTTCTTTGATTTTACAGAAATCCCTTTGTGTTTCCGTCTGTTTTATGGCATACTAAAGAAAAGAAGTATCAGAGAGGAGATGCATCCCGTGGACAACCGTACCGACCGTCAAAAATATCTGCGCCTGCTCGCGCTGCAATACCCTAATGTGCGCGCGGCAAGCAGTGAAATCATCCATTTGCAGGCCATCCTCAGCCTGCCCAAAGGCACCGAGCATTTTATGAGCGATTTGCATGGCGAAGCGGACGCTTTCGTACATATTCTGAACAACGCCTCGGGCGCTGTGCGCGAAAAGGTGGATATCGTACTGCGCGACAGCCTGCCCGCCGACGAGCGCGCCAAACTTGCCACCCTCATTTACTATCCGGAGGAAAAGCTCGAAGAGCTGGTCGCGGCCTCGCCCGACCGTGCCGAGTGGTACCGTATCACACTCAGCCGCCTGCTGGAAATCTGCCGCCTGTGCGCCTCCAAGTACACGCGCGCCAAGGTGCGCCGCGCGCTGCCGCGCTGGAACGGCGACATCATCAACGAGCTGCTTAACAAAAACAACGATATCTACAACAAACGCGAATACTTTGACACAGTCATCTCCTCGATTATCGAAACCGACCGCGCCGAGGAGTTTATCATCTCGATGTGCAATCTCATCAAGCGGCTGGTCGTCGACCATCTGCACATCGTCGGTGATATCTTCGACCGCGGCCCGCGCGCAGATATCATCATGGACATGCTGATGGAGCACCACTCGGTCGATATCCAGTGGGGCAACCACGACGTGCTTTGGATGGGCGCCGCCACCGGCAGCCGCACCTGTATCGCAACCGTTCTGAGCAATTCCATCACCTATAACAATCTGGATGTCATTGAAACCGGCTACGGCATCAGCCTGCGCCCGCTCGCGCTGTTCGCAGACGAGACTTATCGCAACAGCGATATCTCCTGCTTCCTGCCGCGCCTGCTTGACCCGGTTGACCAGCCGGGCAAAAGCGTCCAGCGCATCGGACGCATGCACAAGGCCATCGCCATCATCCAGTTCAAGCTCGAAGGCCAGACCATCCGGCGCAACCCCTCCTTCCATATGGACGACCGCCTGCTGCTGGACAAAATCGACTTTGAAAAGGGCACGGTCACGCTGCCGACCGGCGAATACAAGCTGCGCGACTGCGACTTCCCGACCATCGACCCTGCCGACCCCTATCGTCTGACCCCCGAAGAGCATGATTTGATGGCGCAGCTGAAAAACTCGTTCCTGCGCAGCGAAAAATTGCAGCGGCATATTGGCTTTTTGTATTCCAAGGGCGGACTATACAAATGCTTTAACGGCAATCTGCTGTTCCATGGCTGCATCCCGATGGACGATAAGGGCGAGTTTTTGCAGTTCTCGTTCGGCGGGCAGCAGCTTTCGGGCAAGGCGCTCATGGACTGGTGCGAAACCGTCGCACGCGAAGGCTATTACGCCCGCGAGGGTACGGAAGAGCGGCAGTTCGGCAAGGATTTCCTGTGGTTCCTCTGGTGCGGGCGCAACTCCCCCTCCTTCGGCCGCGACCATATCGCCACCTTTGAGCGCCGCCTGATAGAAGAGCAATCCACCTGGGCCGAGCCGAAAAACCCCTACTACTCGTTCTACAACGAGGATGCAATCTGTGTACGCATCTTACAGGAGTTCGGGCTGGAGGGCGAGCACTGCCACATTGTCAACGGCCATGTGCCGGTCAAGACCAAGGACGGCGAAAGCCCCATCAAAGCGGGCGGCCGTTTGATTGTAATCGACGGCGGCTTCTGCCGCGCCTACCAGCCGACGACCGGTATCGCGGGCTATACGCTGGTATTCGACTCATGGGGCATCCACATCACCGCGCACGAGCCGTTCCCCGGCAAGGAGACTGCCATCCGCGACAACAAGGATATCCTGTCCACCTCGATGGCGTTCGACCGCTCGGAAAGCCGCATCCGCATCTGCGAAACCGATGCCGGCCATGCGCTTCAGCAGACCATTGACGACCTCAAGGAGCTGCTCGCCGCTTTTCGCCGCGGCGAAATCAAAGAGGACAACCGCGACAAGTGACGCACAACCAAACCGCGTAAAAAGGCTCGCAGCCAGTCGGCTGCGAGCCTTTTGTTTGCTTCTTTTGCGGCTTTACTCTGCCACTGCGAAGGACAGGAAATTGTCCGCGTAGTAGTCGCCGTTTTCGTCGTCGAGCACGACGCAAATGAGGTCGCCGTTGCTCTCCACGCGCACCTTATCCGGGTCAACGCCGACGCAAATCCACTTAAACGGGTCAATGCTCTCGCGAATCTTCGTTTTGGCTGCTTCCATGTCCGCGCCCGCCGGCATGCGCAGCAGGACAATCGAATGCGCCTGCGAGGAAATCATCGCCTCGGATGCAAGGCCGGTCTCAAACTGCACATCCGTTGTGCCGAGATACCAGTCCAGTCCGCGCTCGGTCTCGCTGCCCATGTCATTATACAGCACGGTCTGACCGACCATGATATCCTTCTTGTCGCCGTAAATCTTATCCATCAGTGCGACCAGCGAAGCATCTGCCTCCGGTGCTTCCGGCTCGGTGGGCTGCTCCGGCTCCTCCGCCTTCTTGTAGCCCCACTCCGCTTCACCGTACTGCTTCATGAACAAATCATAGTTTTCGCCGTAACGCTGCGCATACACGCTCTCAATCTGTGGGTCGAAGGTGTAGGCCACGCCGTCAATCGTGATTTCCGTCCATGCATGCACGGACTCGCTGCCCTTGGGGGACACGCCCGTGCCGACAACCGCCTTGGCGTTATAGCCCACCTGACGGGCGAGGTACGTGAACACGCTCGACCACGAATAGCAGTTGCCACGCTTTTCGGTCAGCATGTGAATCGCCTGCTCTACCTCCCAGCCGTCCACCGAGGTGTCGACCGTGCCGATGCCCAGATAACCGAAGGTTTTCTTGGCGTAGTCATAGACCGCACGCAGCTTTTCCAGCTGCGTCATCTTATCGTTGACCACACCCGCAACCGCCTGCGCCAGCAGCTTGTCCAGCTCCTCTGAACCGGTCGTGTAGCGTCCGTTGCGGTCAAGCTCCAGACCGTCCACCGTGGTATTGTAATCAAACTGCTGCGCGCCGTTTACATGAAACAGCAGGCCGTTTATATTATGCCAGCCCTGTGCCAGCGTGGTGGTCTCCTTGTCGTAAGACGTCCAGTGCTCGATACCGTCGGTCAGCTCGTATTCGTGGTCGGTCGTCGCCTCAAGCATCGCCAGATACGCCCAATGCGTGTCCGGCACGTCCGGCATCACGCGGATGCCCTCGCCGGTGGACGCCATCACCGCGTCGCCTGCACGGCCCAGAATCCGGTTGAGCACGGTCACCGCTTCGGCACGGGTAATCGAATCATCCGGACGGAACAGGCCGGACGGGTCGCCCGCGACCCAGCCCTGTGCCAGTGCGGTCTGCACCGCGTCATATGCCCAGTGGGTCTGGGGCACATCCGAAAAGCTGCCCTCGGTGCCGATATCGTCATTCGGGATGCGGGACAGGATGGTAACGAACTCAGCGCGCGTGATATTGGCATCCGGACGGAAGGTACCGTCCGCGTAACCGCCAACGAGCGAATAGCCGGTCATCTCTCCGACTGCCGCAGCATACCACGCATTCTGCGGCACATCGGCAAACAGGTAGTCCCCGCCGCCGGAGGACTCGGTCAGCAGAGAGGAAATCAGCTTGCAGGCCTCCGCACGGGTAATCGGCGCATCCGGACGGAAGGTGCCGTCGGCATAGCCGTTCATATACTGCATATGGTCAGTCGTGTTGAGCACCGGTGTTTTTACCGAAGCCATATCCCCCATAGCGGCCGCACACGCAGAAATCGGCAGCGTGGAAATCGCCACCAGAGCGGCGAGAGATGCCGCGGTCACTTGCTTTTTCATGAGAAAACTACTCCTTTTCGTCGTTCTGACCGGTTGGACGGGATTGCACGGCGTTTGGTTCCCTATCCGGAGCATTTTTCTGCGATTTTTTCCGCGCCTCCTCATCCTCCTGCGAATCGAGCACAATCGGAATCAGCGATGCGGCAAGCTTGCCCTTGCCGCGCGTTTTCACGTAAAAATATCCAATGATGGAAAACGCCACCGCGCCGATAAAATTGACCTGTAAATCCTTCATCGTGTCGATAAGGCCGATATCCAGATAGCCGCCCGGGAACTGCATCCAGTCCTCCCCGTTGACAACCAGACTTTCAATCGGCACATGCACCACGGTATTCAGTCCGTCCGGATTGAGCGAAACCGAATTGATGTTCTGCACGATAAAATCCTTCTGCATGTCGGTTCCCAGCATCTGGTCCGCGCCAAATTCAAAAAATTCCCACAAAACGCCGACCGTCATGGAAAAGCAAAATGCGACGATTGCCAGAAACAGCGGCGACAGCTTAAAGGAAAACCGCTCGCTGCGGTTGAACAAATCGACCAAGGAAAAGCCGACCGCCGCCACCAGAAAGCCGTTGATGGTGTGCAGCATGGTGTCCCAACCGGGAATAATCGTGTAAAACGAATTGATTTCCCCCAGAATTTCCGCGGCGAAAATAAAGCAGTAAATAATCGCCTCCATCAGCGGCGGAATGTCGATGTCCAGACTGCGCTCAATCAGCATCGGCACGCAAAACAGCACCAGCGACAGCACGCAGACGAACATATTTTCATACCGGTGCATAAACGCCGCACGCACAAACGTCAGCACAATAAAAAACGAAAGAACGCCGCGAATGGTCAGTCGACGGCGTGTGCGATGGCGTTTTTCCAGATTCGGTTCCGCAGATATGTTTTTCCCTTGCGGTTGTTTCGGCATATGAACCCCTCCCAATCCTGCCAATACCTATTTACGATAGAGTATACCACAGCGCGCCGCAAAAGAAAAGAACGCCAACATGCCCTTTTGTCGGTTACACGCAAAAAAAGAAAGGATTTCGCACCGTTCCCTTGTTTTGCGCACTGCATCACCGCCTGTGTCCTATCATGCTTGCCCGCGCCGTTTGTTGGGCACGATAAAACAGATGCTTTTTTACTGCTGAGTCGAATTGCGTCAGATTGATTTATGCGTATTGCACAAAAAAATATTTGTATATAAAACTTTGTTATGAATTTTGTGCAAATTGCGCTTGACCAAAATAATACCTATATGGTATTCTTTTGTCATCAGTTAAAGATAATACTTATTATTTAAAAGCAATGCTGATTAAGGAGGTTTCCCCATGTTGTTCCGAACCACCGACGCGCATGAGAAACTGCGCGCTGAAATCCGCGCTTTTGCGGAAACCGAGGTAAAGCCACAGGCTTTCCTCATGGACAAAGAAAATGAATTCCCGACGGAAGCCGTCAAGAAAATGGGCGAGCTCGGCTTTATGGGGCTGCCTTATCCCAAGGAATACGGCGGCGCCGGACTGGATGTGCTGAGCTACGCGATTGCCGTGGAAGAGCTTTCGCGCGTGGATGGCGGCACGGGCGTTATCCTGTCCGCCCATGTATCGCTCGGCTCCTGGCCGATTTTCGCGTTCGGCACCGAGGAACAGAAGCAAAAATATCTTGTTCCGCTGGCAAAGGGCGAGAAAATCGGCGCGTTTGGCCTGACCGAGCCGAACGCAGGCTCGGACGCAGGCGGCACCGAAACCACAGCCATTGACAAG
>NZ_CALWUQ010000076.1 GCF_944384695.1 uncultured Agathobaculum sp.
CGTGATGGGCCGCCCGACCATGAATATGTCGATAACCGGCACCTCCGGCACGGTCTCGGTTTCCTACTTCAACAAAACGCGCACCACCGCGGGCGCGTATCTGCTTGACCGCAACTACGACGACTCCACACATTTCTCCGCCAACGGAACCTATATCGTTCTGGAGCGTGTGGACGATACCCCGGTAACGGTCAACCACTCGATAAAACTCAAGGTGGTGGACAAGGGGACCGGCAACAGCCCGATTACCATTGCGGATAACCAGATGGTGCTGACCAAATCGGACGGCGCAAACGTCCCCTCTTGGGTGGACTTCCCGGTTGGGGAAGAAGTAACGCTCTGGGTGGGCGCCAGCGACAGCAACTGGGCCGACGTAGAATACGCCGTCGGCGGCAAACTGCTGATTGACAACAGCACGGTCACCACTTCGGGCATTGACGCCGCCTCCTCGCTGCGCGCACGCAGTGCGGTCGGCGTCAAAGCGGACGGCACCGTTGTGCTCTACGAAATCGACGGCGACCAGTCTTCGCACAGCGTGGGCCTGACCGCTGCCGAGCTGGGCAACGAGCTGCTTGCGCTGGGCTGTGTGCGCGCCATCTGTCTGGATGGCGGCGGTTCTTCCGCCATGGCGCTGCGCCAGCCGGGCGAAAGCACGGCCTCGCTCATCACCAAACCGTCGGACGGCTCGCAGCGCTCCTGCGCCAACTACATTTTCTTCATCAACAATGTCCCGTCCGACGGCATCACGGCGCATGCGGTCCTCACGCCCAGCTATCGTTATGTGATGCCCGGTGCATCGACGTGGTTCTCGGTCAAGGGGGCGGACGCATCCTATGGACCGGCCGACGCGCCGACCGACCTGGCCTACACCGTATCCAATGAGCTTGGCACCGTCAGCGACCAGACCTTTACCGCCGGTATGACCACCGGCAACGCCACCATCACCGGCTCGAACGGCGTGGTGGAAGGCTCGATGGCCGTATGCGTCACCGGCGACATCCAATCCATCACGCTGCAAAGCGACGGTCAGGACATCAGCTCCATTTCCCTCAAACCGGGCCAGAGCATCAATATCGACGGCATCGCCTATCACCTCGGCCAAAAGATGGCCTCGATTGATACCTCGTTTACTTGGAGCGTCTCCGGCGAAATCGGCACTGTCGATGAAACGGGCGTGTTCACCGCGGGCAAGAATATGGCCTCCGGTACGCTCACCTGCTCCTACGGCAGCACCAGCAAGTCCATTCCGGTCAATGTCGGCATGGGCGACCCGCAGGATGCGGAAACCGTTGCCGATTTTGAGAGCAATCAGCCCTGCACCGTGACCGACGGCGTGAGCCTGTCCACCGTGACCGTTTATACGCAGGTCGCGCGCGGCAGCGGCTCGCTCAAGGCCGCGTATGATGGCAGCAAGGTGATGACTGCGACCGTTTCCGTACCGCAGACCAATGTCTCCGATATGGCCTATCTGACGCTTTGGGCACGCGGCGAGCATACGCAGAGCACGCTGACCGCGGTCTTTACCGATGCGGAAGGCAATGAACTGACCGCTCCCCTCTCCGCCGCAACCACAACCAGCTGGACGCAGTTGACCGCCTCCATTCCGGACGGCGCACAGACGCTGACCGGCATTCGCTTTGAGCGCAGCGGTTCGGGGTCTGCGGACAGTGCGCTGTATCTTGACCAGATTGTGGTCTCCGCCGACCATGCCGTAACGAACACGGATGCGCCGTCCGTTTCGCTCGACAGCACTTCCATGACGGTTGACGCCGGGGCATCGGCTACCCTGACCGGCAAAGCCACGATGGAAAACGGCAAATATCCGGCGCGCGCCTCCAACATTGTGGTGAAGGTAGACGGCAAAACGGTTTCCGGTGCGGCCAGCATGAGCGGCTCTTCCCTTTCGGTCACCACCGGCGCGCTGAGCGCAGGGACGCACTGCGTCACGATTGACGTTTCGGACGATGCAGGCAACCGCGCGCGTGTCTCGGTCACGATTACCGCCGGCAGCGCGCAAAACGTCTTTGCCGACACCGCGGACCACTGGGCACGCGGCTACGCCTCTCTGCTCAATCAAAACGGCATCATGAAGGGCGAAACCGGAAGCGACGGCCAAACCTACTTTAACCCCGACCGCAACCTGACCCGCAAGGAGTTTGCCGTCACCATGGCACGTCTGCTCGGTCTGGACACGTCCTATACCGGCCAAACCGAATTTGCCGATGACAGCGATATCCCGATCTGGGCGCGCGGCGCAGTCTATGCTGTGGCGCAGGCGGGTATCATGCAAGGCTCGAACAACGGCGGCGAGCTGTACTTCACCCCGTTTTCTGAAATGACCCGCGGCCAGCCAAGACACGCCATCGTCCGCTGCCTGCCGCGCGGCTATGCAGCCGCAACGCTGACCTATTCGGATGCGTCCTCGGTTCCTTCGTGGGCGCTGGAACAGGTCAAAACCTGTGTTTCCGCCGGTATCATCGGCGGCTATAAGGACAACACATTGCAGCCGCTCGGCAAAATCACCCGCGGCGAAATCGCCAAGATTCTGGCGCTGTTCTAAGCAAAACCCTTTTCGCTCCGCCCCGTACCCTGACAGGTGCGGGGCGGTTTTGCACCCTGCTTGACACACCATTTTCACCGTGCTATACTGAGTTTCGCAAAGTGCATCCACCCGAATTTTTATCGCCGGATAAAAATTTGAGCGTCATTCTTTCCATCGTAGGCCTTTGAAGATGGAAAGGCTGACGCTCTTTTCAGTCTTTAGGAGGAAACCCATGAACCAGACCGCAAATCTGCGCACATTCGGCCGCTACGCATCGCTCAATATCCTCGGCATGATTGGCATTTCCTGCTATATCCTTGCCGACACCTTTTTCGTCTCCCTTGGTACGGGCGCGACCGGCTTGGCGGCGCTCAACATCGCCATTCCCGCCTTCAACCTGCTCAATGGGCTTGGGCTGATGACAGGCGTTGGCGGCGCAACCCAGTTTTCCATCTGCCGCGCGCAGAAAGACGCGCAGGGTGCCGACCGCGCCTTTACGCATGCGGTTTTCCTCGGTCTATGCATTGGTATACTGTTCCTGCTGCTCGGCGTGTTCGGCGCATCGCCGCTTGCCCGTCTGCTGGGCGCGGACGCGGAAACCTTTCCGCTGACCAGTGTCTATCTGCGCACGCTGCTGAGCTTTTCGCCCTTTTTTGTTATGAACAACGTGCTGCTCGCCTTTGTGCGCAATGACGGCGACCCCGGGCGCGCCATGCGCGGCATGGTCATCGGCAGCCTGTCCAACATCGTCTTTGACTATCTATTCATCTTCCCGCTCGGCATGGGCATGTTCGGCGCGGCGCTCGCCACCGGTGTATCCCCTATCATCAGCATCTTGCTGCAGCTCGGCCATCTGCGCAACCCATCGCGGGGCTTCCATCTGCTGCGCATGCGCCCGCAGATGCACGCGCTGCCCGCATTATGCGCGCCCGGTTTGGCCTCTCTCATCAGCGAAGCGTCCTCGGGCGTGGTGCTGCTGCTGTTCAATCTGGTCCTGCTGCGCCTGACGGGAAATACCGGCGTTGCCGCCTACGGTATCATCGCCAATCTGGCGCTTGTCGCCATCGCTATCTTTCAAGGCCTGAGCACCGGTATGCAGCCGCTGGTCAGCCGCAGCAGCGGCGAAGGCGACCAGACCGCCCTGCGCCGTCTGTACCGCTACGGCCTCATCACCGCATTGGGCATTGCTACCTTGGTGTATATTCTGGTGTGCACCTGCGCCGGTCCCATCGCTGCGGCGTTTAACAGTGCGGGCGACCCCGTGCTGGCCGGATACGCCGTGCCCGGTCTGCGCATTTATTTCCTCGGCTTCTGGTGCGCAGGGCTGAATATCGTATCGGCTGCATTTTTCAGCGCCTCGGACCAGACCGCCGTTGGCTTTGCCATTTCACTGGTGCGCGGTGTGGCGGCAATTCCACCCATTCTGTTTGCGCTGGCAGCCTTGTTCGGTGTCACCGGTGTGTGGGCCGCTTTTCCCGCGGTCGAGACCGTGACAGCCATTCTGACGCTCCTATGCGTCCGACGCGCGTTCGCTGCCGGAAAAATATAAAAATCAGGCCTTCGGCAATAGCCGAGGCCTGCTTTTGCATTGTCTGTTACAGCGCATTGACCAGCGATTTGAACAGCTTGCCGCGCTCCATAAAATTCTTAAAGCGGTCAAACGACGCGCTGGCGGGGCTCATGATGACCACATCCCCTTCTTCGGCGCGCGCCGCTGCTTCGCGCACAGCGGTTTCAAGGTTCTCCACCTCAAGGATGGGCGGATGCTCGCCCTCCACCGCCAGCACACAATCGCGGATTTTGGGTGCGGTCGCACCGGTGACCAGCAGCAGCTTGACATGCTCGCAAATCGGCTCACCAAGCACATCATACGGGATATGCTTGTCATAGCCGCCCGCAATCAGGATTACCTTCTGCTGGAAGGATTCCAGTCCGGCAATCGTGCGGGTCGGACTGGAGGCAATCGAATCGTTATAATACTTCACGCCATCCTTTTCGCGCACAAACTCGATGCGATGCTCCACACCGCCGAACGTGGTCGCCACCGCGCGGATATCGTCATCCGAGGCATACCCCTGCACAATTGCAGCAGCCATCATCATATTGTAGACATTATGCGCGCCGGGAATGCGGATATCCGATGCCGGCATCAGCTCACGCCGCGCACCGCTCTCCGCAATATAGATAACGCCATCCTTGAGGAACACGCCGTTGGCCAGCTCCTGCTTTTTGCTGGTACAGAACAGATTGCCCGAAGCATGCAGCGTGCGGGTGACCGCATCATCCAAATTGAGCACCAGACGGTCCTCCTCGGTCTGGCTGCGATAAATGGCCGTCTTTGCCTGCACGTACTCGTCAAAGTCCTTGTGGTAGTCCAAATGGTTGGGCGTCAAGTTGGTGATGGCCGCCACATGGGGCGAATGCTTCATCCCCATCAGCTGGAAAGAGGAAAGCTCCACAACCGCAAGGTCCTCCGGTTTCATTTCACCGACCCGCGGCAGCAAGGGCGTTCCGATATTGCCGCCCAAATGCACGGTATAGCCTGCGTGCTTCAAAATCTCGCTGACGAGCGTTGTGGTCGTTGTCTTGCCGTCCGAGCCCGTGACACCGATGATTGGACAGGGACAGACCGCGAAAAACAACTCCATCTCGCTGGTGATTTCCGAGCCGCGCTCACACGCTTTCTCCAAAAAGCGCGGATGCACGCCCGGCGTGCGGAAAATCACATCCTCATCCAGCGCATCCAGATAATGCTCTCCAAGCACAAAATCCACGCCCAGCGTGGCCAGTGTGGCATAACCGTCCCCCAATTCGGTGGGGTCTTTTTTGTCATGTACGGTCACCCGCACGCCTGCTGCACGCAGCATCCGGATGAGCGGCATATTGCTCACCCCAGCGCCGATAACCCCGACCCGTTTATCCGACAGGCCGCCTAAATATTGTTCTAAAGCTGTCATATATGCGTACACCGCCTTTTTCACAGGTTACAGTATACAGGATTTTGGTCTATATTGCAAGTCCGGTTTGACGAGGACGGTTTTTTGCGGTATACTGAATGTCGTGACTGGTGCAGACGGTCGCGTGCCTGACGGCATGAGGAAAGTCCGGGCTGCATAGGGCAAGGATAACGGATAACGTCCGCCGGGGGCGACCCCAGGAATAGTGCAACAGAGATATACCGCCGGTCTTTGACCGGTAAGGGTGGAAAGGCGAGGTAAGAGCTCACCGCGCCCCGTGGTGACACGGGGGGCCTGTAAACTCTATCCGCAGCAACGCCGACAGGGACTATGGTTTGCCCGACCGTCCCGACCGGCGGCTTGAGGCGTGCGGCAACGTGCGTCCCAGATAGATGACCGTCCACGACAGAACCCGGCTTACGCACCAGTCATACCATAAAATAAGTTGCGGAATTTGCGAGTTTTGCGCAGAATTTCCGTTTTAGATTAAATATATATTCTGACATAAAATTGCTTGTCAGTGGATTTGTCAGTAAAATTGCGAAAAAATGAGCCCCTCCGGTATTCAGCCGGAGGGGCTTTGCCGTATCCCAATGGAACACCTTTCTTTTTCCAATCCAATCTTACATTATTCTTTGGGTTTTATTGCATGATTTGGAATTATATTCTATAATATTTTTGTATTTCTTATTAAGGAGGCATAACCATGAGCAAAACGGCATCCTCTTCGGTACCTGCACCGTCTGAACTAATCATGCAGCGGCCGCAGCACACCACCCGATTAATGCAAACACAGCAAACGGACACGCGGGTCGATACTCTGCAAGAGCCAATGCAGCCGGAAGAGCTTTTCTCGGAATTTAAGGCAAAAAAACGGGACAAGCCCATTACACTTGTCAAGCAAGACGGCGCCAACTGTGGCTGTTTTGCTGCAGGCATGGCCATCGCATCGCTGATTCGCATCCGAGAGGTTGAAAAGCAAACCGACCAAGCATGGTATCAGGAATATGCATTCCCCGCAGTGCAATTAAAAGTAAAACAATTCGGCCAAGACTTAGCTAAGTCAATCGAAAGCATTGCGCAGCAACAGTTTCTATCCTCCGTCGGCGAAATGTTTGATGCGAAGGCTCTGGCGGAAACCATCAATCTTGTTTTGAAGGATAGCGCTATAGTTGGCCAAAATAAAGCGGGCAAATATCATGCTAAGGTGGCACGATTTAGTGACGAAGAGCAGCTAAATAGTATTCTGACCAGAGCAGATGCTATGGGGGTACGCGTTCTGATTCCCTATTACTCCACCCGCGCTCAACCCACATTCATGTCAGAAACAGATACAAAGGCTGATAAAATGTCCCATGCACATTGGTCTGTTATGTCGCGCTATCCGCTTGAAAATACACGTTTTTCGACACCGTCCATAGATCCATCTAAAGTATACATATATGAAGGGCAGAACCGCGCCATCAAAATGGACGTTTTATTATCCCAAGTCGCACAGTCCAATCTTAGCTTGGGTGATTCCATGGACTGGAACGCCTATCTCGACACTTGCAATCCGTCTGTACAGCAGGCAACCATTGCAAGGCTGCGAAATCGGGTTGGCCAGACGCCCTCCCCTTTCCGAAACGAAGCGGACGTTCCCTGGCTGGGCGGTGCCGCCTACAAGTCCGAGCAAAAACTGTTCGAGAACGTCAATCTGCGCGGCCGCATCATCCTGATTGGTAAGACAGCCAACACCGACGCACCAGCCGCTCCCGCACCGACACCGCAAACTGGAATAGTCAAGAAAACCGCACACCCAAATTACCCCATCAGGCGACCTGACTCTGCTTTTGTGTCCACCGCAAACGCTTAACAAGCGGAGGCAGATTATCCTCATTGGCGGTGTTGCGCCGGAGGCGATTGTAATACGTTTCGATCCAGCGAAAAATTAACTGTCGAACCTGCTCCCGTTTCATAGAAACGCAGTGAAGCCGATAAATCAA
>NZ_CALWUQ010000077.1 GCF_944384695.1 uncultured Agathobaculum sp.
TGATAAAACCGGCGCGTCCCAGCGCGCTGCCGATGTGCTCCGCGGTTTGCAGGCCGTAAGGCGTGGCCTCGCGCGTGCCGACAACGGCAATACCGGGCGTGACATCAAAATCCGGCCACTTGCCGCGCACATACAGCACGACCGGCGGATTTTCAATGGCGCGCAGCCTATCGGGATAGGCGCTATCGCCCAATGTGATGATTTGGATGCCTTCCCTGGCGCACTGCGCCACAATCCGCTCGGCTTCATCCGTATTTTTATCACACAGTGCATCTACCTGCACCTTGCGCAGCGGACAATCCCGTGCTGTGGTCAGTGCCGCCCGGTCGGCGGCAAACACGGCTTCGGGCGAACCAAACGCGCGCAGCAGGCCCACCGCCGCACCTGCGCCCAATCCGCGCCGGGTAGCCAGCCAAACATAACTCAACCTTGAGGACATACTGCACGCCTCCTCATTTTGTCATTTCATAAATCACAATGGCCGCCGCAACACCCGCGTTGAGCGACTCCGCGCGCCCATGCATCGGAATGATAACGCGCCGGTCGGACAAGGCGATTGCCTGCGGCGTTACGCCGCGCCCTTCGCTGCCGATGATGACCGCCGCGCGGTCCAACGGCACCGTGCCCAGCGGCACACTGTCCGCATGCAGCGCGGTTGCATAGACCGCCAGCCCCTGTACACGCAGTCGTTCGACCGCCTCCGCCAGCGGCAGCCGCACACACGGCAGACGGAACACCGCGCCCATGGTCGAGCGCACGACCTTGGGCGAAAACGGATCGGCGCAGCCCTCGCACAACACAACGGCACCGAGCGCGAACGCTTCCGCAGTGCGTAAAATCGTGCCAAGGTTGCCCGGGTCCTGCAAACCGTCCAGCAAAAGCACCTGTGCCTTGCCGTCCAGTGCATCCGCTGTCCAATGCGGCTGCTTGCAGGAGAAAATCACGTTTTGCGGTGTTTCCACATCGCTGGCAAGCTCAAACAGCGCATCCGGCGCACAGTAAAGCGAAGCGCCCGCCTGCGTAGCGCGTTCCAGCAGGCTGTCCGGCAAGTTATCTTTTGCCCGCTCGCGCACCAGCAGCACGCCGGGCTGCGCGCCTGAGCGCAGCGCCTCCTCCAGCGTCTTTTCGCCTTCGCACAGCATTTCCTCCGTGCTGCGGCGGTATTTTCGTTCCCGTCCCAGCCGCGCGAGATGCCGCAGCGCGCTGTTCTGACGGCTTTCAATCGTAATCAATGCAGCTCCACCAGCTTATCCACGTTTTCATTCGTACCAATCACGATAAGTAAATCGTCTGCCCCTATCACTTGATTGGCCTGCGGCGTAACGTCTACACGCCCGCCCTCTCCATGACGGATTGCCAGCACATTCACCTGATAACGCGCGCGCACACCCAGCTGCCCCAGCGAACGGCCGACCCAGCTTTTCGGCGGGTGAATTTCCAGAATGGAGAAATCATCCGACACACCGATGTAATCGACCACATTGGTGCGCACCAGACGCTGCGCCAGACGCTGCCCCATCTCGCTTTCCGGCAGCACCACGCGGTCCGCGCCCACACGCTCAAGCACGCGGGCGTGCACCGGGCTTTGCGCCTTGGCTACCACATATTTTGCTCCCAGCTCCTTGAGCATCACGGTAATCAGAATGCTGGCCTCCATATCCGTGCCCACGGCTACGATACAGCAGTCGAAATTGCGCGCGCCGACCGAGCGCAGCACCGCTTCGTCCTGTGCGTCGCCGCGGATGGCCTGCGTCACATCGTCCGCGATATGCTGCACGTTTTCCTCATCCTCGTCCAGCGCAAGCACTTCCTGCCCCAACGAAGCCAGTTCCCGCGCCACAGCCGCGCCAAACCGTCCCAAACCAATCACCAAAAAGGATTTCATCATCCAAATCTCCTCTGATTTATCCGATTGCCGCCGCACCCGCCTGCGGGCACCGCGCAAAATCCGTTTATCCTACCATCACATCCGCATCCGGATACTGCATTTTCGGCGGTTCCCGATGCCGCATCAGCACCGCGACACCCAACGTCAGCACGCCAACGCGCCCCAGATACATCAGCAAAATCAAAATCAGGTGGGAAAGCGTATGCAGTGTGGGCGTTAGCCCCATCGACAGGCCGACCGTTGCAAACGCCGACACCGCCTCAAACAGACACGCACCGAACGGCGCGCTTTCCACATAGGAAATCACGCACGCCCCCGTCAGGCTGAGCGTGCCGCCCACAATCATCATCGTGACTGCGTTCATGATGCTGCGCGAAACGATTGTGCGGCCGAAGGCCGACACAGTCATGCGGCCACGCAGCGCGGAAATCGCGCTGAGCACCAGCACAGCCGCCGTCACGGTTTTGATGCCGCCCGCCGTCGAGCCGGGCGAGCCGCCAATCATCATCAGCAGGCAGGCGACCGCCTGCGAAGGGCCGGTCAGCGCCGCTTGGTCGATGGTGTTAAAGCCCGCGGTGCGCAGCGTGACCGATTGAAACGCTGCCGCAAGCAGCTTATCCTGCGTCGGCATTGCGCCCAGCGTCTGCGGATTGCTCCACTCAAAGAGCAAGGTGAGCACAAATCCCGCACAGAGCAGCAGCGTGGTCGTTACCAGCACCAGCTTTGTGTGCAGCCGCAGGCGGCGGAAGCGGCGTTTGTCCCAAATGTCGCCCCAGACGAAAAAGCCCAAACCGCCAATCACAATCAGCGCCATAATGGTCAGGTTCACAATCAGGTCGTCCGCATAGCCGGTCAGCGAGGCAAACGGATTCTCCGGCGTGCCGACCAAATCAAATCCGGCGTTGCAGAAAGCAGACACCGAATGGAACACTCCCATTTTGATGCCTTGCCACAACCCCACACGCGGGATAAACCGCGTTGCAAGAAGCACTGCTCCCGCGCCTTCAAATGCGAATGTGCCCAGCAGCACACGGCGGGTCAGACGGACGATACCGGCGTTTTCCGTCAGGTTCAGCCCCGCGCTCATCACCATGCGCTCACGTAGCGTGATGGTGCGGCGGGTGAGAAAGGATGCAATCGACGCGAGCGACATAAAGCCCAAACCGCCAATCTGGATAAGCAGCAGAATCACAACCTGCCCAAAGCCCGACCAGTGGGTTGCCGTGCCGACCGTTACCAAACCTGTCACGCAGGTGGCTGAGGTAGCGGTAAAGAGTGCGTCCAGAAAATCCGTCGGCTCCCCGCTCCGGGCGGATACGGGCAGCGTGAGCAGCACCGCGCCGGTCAGAATAATGATTAGAAAGCCCAGTGCAATCACCATCGCGGCATGCATGGCGGGGCGACGGCTTTTTCGTCGTCCCAAGTGTCTCACGCTGTCCATTCGAATTCCTTCCCTTTTATTGAAATGCCAAAAGCCTGAACGCACCGTCCAAGCTTTGCAAGGCGTTTTATAGCTCCGTACTGAGCGGCTTCATCGCAGGGATACCGTGCCAAGCACCACATATGGTCTGAAACATCCTCAACACATTGCCATTCCCACACATTTTGAAACCTTTCTGCCTATATACATTCTCGCCGTGATTCCTTTTCCGTCCGCACGGCCAAAGCAGCCCGCCCATTCTGCAGCATCGCTTTTCGCAGCGGATACGGCTTTTTTCCAATTGAATCCAATGCTACGACCAATTTAGTTTATCATAGCTGTTTCCTATTTGCAAGATGCTTATCTAAAATGTATCTGCCGAGCAATTCCGCACATTTTGTCTCTTTTTCTGCAAGCTCACTGCCATTCTGCGACGGTATCCGGTTCTACTCCCGGCGAAGCTGTCCGACCCGCAGCGCAACAGAAACGGCAATCTTTTTCGTCTCTCCGCTGTCAAAAGCAATCACACCGATGTCCCCGCTGCGGCTGACAAGCGTGCCCGAGCCGAAGGCCTTATGCAGCAGCCGAACGCCGGGAATATAGTCTTTGGCAACGGCCGCGATGCGGGCCGCATCCGGCTCTTGCCGAACGGCAGGCTTTCGAGTTGCCGTCGCCGTCTGCACTGCCCTGCCGGTTTCGAGCGGGAAGATTTCCCGCGCAAACGTGGATTCCAACCCCACCTTACGGAACGTCATGATGCCGAGTTCCCGCTTGGCCCGCGTCAGCCCCACATAAAACAGCCGCCGCTCTTCTTCATATGCGTCGAGTTCCTCCTGCTCCGCATCTGCCGCGGGCAGCACCTTGGGCAGCAGACCATCCACGACGTCCATCAGGATGACCCGCTCGTATTCCAATCCCTTGCTGGAGTGGATGGTGGAAAGCACAAACGGACAGCCCGCGTCCGTGCCGCCCCGCTGCACCACCTCGCGCAGCTCTTCCAAACGGTCCAGCAGACGTTCGGGCGTGGGCTCCTGCGCACCCAGTGCTTCCAGAATATCCGCTTTGGTCAAATCGCCGCCGCGTTCCTTCAGATAGTCCCCATAGCCCATGAAATGCACAATGCGGTAAACCGCCTTGTCCGCCCGCTCGTGCAATAGATTGTTCAGATGCGTTTGCAGCGCCCTGCACTGCTTTTGCGTCCACGGAGACGCAGCGGAGGAAGCCGCAATGCAGCCCAGAATCGTCTCGCCCTCCGCTTCGGCGCGGTCGGCGGCCACCTGCGCCATGACCTTGCTGATGCCTGCTCCCAGCTTGTAATACAGGCCCAAAAACCGCTCACCGTCATTCGGGTTCCGGGCAAACCGAATGATATCTGTGATATCGCGCACCACGCGATTGGTAAAGAACAGGCTTTCCACCTGCCGGCAGCGGTAAGGGATACCCGCACGATCCATACGGTCGATGAGCGGCAGCGCGCTGTCATTGTTCCGATATAAAATGGCGGTCTCCACCGTGCAGTTTTCCGCCAGCTTGCAGAGATAGGCATACTGCTTCTGCCGGTCATACACCGCGCATTCGCGCACCGCCGGACCGCTGCCTTGCGTCGCCTTCATGTGTTTTGGGCGGCGATTGTGATTTTTCTGGATGAACCGGTCTGCCGCCGCCACAATCTGCCGGGTGGAGCGGTAATTCTGTTCCATATACAACACTTGCGCGTTTGGATACACCGTGTCAAACTCGGTCAGCGCCTGTGGAAAAGCCGCCCGGAAGCCGTAAATGCTCTGGTCCTCGTCGCCGACCATAAACAGGTTGCCGCTCTGTCCGGCGAGCAGCCGGATGATGGTATGCTGGATTTTGGAGGTATCCTGCGCCTCGTCCACACAGAAATACGCATAGCGCGTTTGAAAAGCACGCAAAATGTCGGGATATTGGCGCAAAATCCGCAGCGCGTAAACCATCTGGTCGTCGTAATCCATGAGCTGCCGCTCGCGCAGCGCCTTATCATATGCCGCAAAAAACGCGGCAAAGTCGACGCCCTCCGCCTCGACCGTAGACAGTGTCTCGCCCTTGAGCATCTGATTTTTGGCGTAGGTCAGCGCGGTCTGAAGCGCTTTGACAGTACTTTCCGTGGCGAATTCCTTGCTTTGCAGCCGATACAGCTCGCTGATGAGTGCGCTTTTCTGCGCGCCGTCCTCGAGCAGCCGAAAAGCGGTGCGGCCAAATGTCCGCTCGTAATACCGGATGATACGGCTGCATACGCCGTTGATGGTGCGAAATTCCAAACGCTGTGCTTCTGCCTCACCGAAGATAGCGGCGTACCGTGCCTGCATATCCCGCGCGGCAGCTACCGTGTAGGTCATGGTGAGAATGCGCTCGGGCGAAATACCCTGCACATAACGCATATACCCCAGCCGGGTCACCAGCACGGTGGTTTTTCCGCTTCCCGGGACGGCCAGCAACAACACCGGCCCATCCACCGTCTGCACCGCCGCTTCCTGCTGTGCATCCAAAGAAATCGAATATTGTGTTTTGAACTGGGAAAAATCCATGCTATGCTCCGCGTTCCGATGACTTGTTCAACAGGAATACATAGGTACTTTCATTCGAGTGTTCCGGGGAAAAGGCATAGTTTAAACAGGCAAAGTCTTTGAGTGCCTCCGGGCTTTCCGCACGGGCTTCCGCCAGATGGCGCACCATTTCGCCGCGCGCCATCTTGCACAGCGTCCCTTTCTCCACAATTTTGCCGTCCTTCTCCTCCCCGAACACACAGGTGATAAACCGCGTCCCCGGTTTTTGATAACGCGAGACACAGACGCTGTACTCCTTGGATGCAAGATTGATGATGCAGTCGCTTTCCTCATACAACCTATCTGCAATCCCGCTGCCCCAATAACCGTACAGGTCTTTCGCCCCATCGGTTTGCAGCTTGGCCTGCATTTCCAGCCGGTAGGGCGTCACCCCGTCAAAGGGGCGCAGCACGCCGTACAGCCCGGACAGGATACGCAGATGCGTCTGCACATAGGCAAGCTGCTCCTCCGTGAACACGCCGGGCGCCATATACTGATATTGGATGCCTTCATAGGACAAAATCGCCGGGGTCAGACATGTGCGCAAATCCGTGCTTTGCAGCCGTTCCATGTTCAGCGCGGCAATGGAATCATTGCATTTCCATAGTTTTTTCAGTTCCTCATATGACATGGCCTTGAGCGTTTCGTAAAGCGTTTGCGCCTTGTCAATGAAACACGGCAGGTTTTGCCACGGCAACGTATCTATATCTGTTTTCATTTTTTTCGCCGGTGAAATGATAATTTGCATCGTTTCCCTCACATTGTTAGGCTGACTCCGATTTGCCGCATCCGTCATTTCCCGGCCAGATACGCCAGAATCTCGGCAGCGTTGGTATCCGGCTTGACCTTGGGCATCACCTTTTCAATCGTGCCCTGCTCATTGATAAGGTAGGTGGAACGCACGACTCCCATGCTCACCTTGCCATAGAGTTTCTTTTCCTGCCAAACGCCATAGGCCTGAATGGCCTGTAACGCCGGGTCGGAAAGCAATACAAACGGCAGCGCGTACTTTTGGGCAAATTTCAGGTGTGAGGCTACCGAATCCTTACTGATGCCAATCACCACGACATTCTGCTCCTGAAACGCTTCGTAATTCTGGGCAAACGCGCAAGCCTGACGGGTGCAGCCGGGCGTATTATCTCTGGGATAAAAATATAACACCACTTTCTTGCCCAGAAAATCAGACAGACTCACTTGATTTCCGTCCTTATCGGGCAGCGTAAAATTCGGGGCTTTTGTACCAACTTCCAGCATACTGCATGCTCCTTTCCATTCGTTCAGTTCTCTCTGTCGCCGTTCTTCTCCATTATAGTCGGAGCCTCACGCCCCGTCAACGCATTCACGTGCTTGCCAGCGTCAAGATTGGACATACTCACGGGCGCCCGCTTTTCCCATACCGAAAAGATGTGCTTTCATACACAAAACAGGACCGCCGTCCATACCGGCAGTCCTGCTTGCTTGTTAAGATGATTCGCGTTTTTAGTTGTCCAGCGGCTTCATCGTCGGGAACACCCTTCTACCCTCTTCATCCGGTTTCATCACGCCTTGTACGGTCGAAAAAGTGCCGTTTTCACGAGG
>NZ_CALWUQ010000078.1 GCF_944384695.1 uncultured Agathobaculum sp.
AGTGTGCTGCGGGGGATTGACGAAAACCTGTCCATGCACGACTTCCGCGTAGTTGATGGCGAGCGGCAAATCAACTTGATTTTCGATGTAGTGGTGCCGTTTACTTATGATGAAAAGGGCAAGCGCGAGCTGATGATGCAGATTTACGACCGGCTCAAGGAGATTGACACGCGGTATAATCCGGTTGTGACGCTGGACCATCAGATGTAAAAAAGCTCGACCAGCGAAACTCTTTTTCTTCCTTGCATAATAAGAACCGCCTTCCGGCGGTTCTTTTCTGTTATATGCATATTTTGCGGCGTGAAAAAAGACGCTTTTCAGCGTCTTTTTATGCACAGAGTTGTGGATATGCTGTCAGGCATTTGTCTGTGGGCGGCGGGACAGGACAAGACCCAGCAGCAGCCCCACAAGCGCGGGCAGCACCCAGCCAAAGCCTGCCGCGGTCAACGGCAAAGCCGTGACCGCATTCGTCCAGAACGGAATCACCGCCCCGCTGTGCGCAAGCGCTTCGGTCACACTCTGTACACAGGTCAGGCCCACGGTCAGCGGATAAACCAGACGGAACGACGACAACTGCGGCACAAAGGACAGCGCAATCAGCACAATGGCTGCCGGGTAGATTGCATTCAGCACGGGCGTGGACAAGCGGATGATGCCCGCCAGCCCGATATTGGAGACGACCATGCTGGCCGCTGAAAAAAACGCCGCAAACGCGCGATAGGACACGCGCGGGAACAGGCCGTGGAAGTATTCGCTGACGCAGGAAATCAGGCCGATGCAGGTGTTCAGGCACGCAATCAGGAAAATTGCCGCGAGCAGCACCAGACCGGGCGTGCCGAACATCGCGTTGGCAAGCGAGGACAGCGTATCCGCGCCGGTCTCGCCGCCGGGAAAAGCCGCACCCGACAGCGCGCCCGCGTGCGTCAGCATGGCGTAAATCGTGAGCAGCAGCGCGCCCGCAATCCAGCCCGCGCGAATCGTACCGCGCACGACCTGTCCATCCTCCTCGATGCCCTTGGCGCGGATGTTGAGCGCGATAATCGCGCCGAAGTTCAGCGCCGCGATGGTGTCCATCGTCTGGTAGCCGCCGAGAAAACCCGCTGCGACCGGCAGGGACGCATAGCTCGGCTGCACCGCGCCGTAGTGCGCCGCGACAGGCGCAATCAGGCAGCCCGCAAACAGCACAACAATCAGCACAATCAGCGTCGGGCACAAAATCTTGCCCAAACGGTCGGTCAGCTTGTCCGGCCGCAGGGCGACGAGGAACGCGACCGCGAAGAACACCACCGAGTACACAGCCTGTTTTGCCGTGCCGCCGCCGATGATGGGCGCGAACATTTCAAACGAGGTGCTGGCCGTGCGCGGAATGGCAAGACACGGGCCAATGGACAGATAAATGAGCAGTGTGAACACCGCCGCAAAGCGCGGATGCACCCGTCCGGCGAGGGCGGAAAGGCCGCCCGACCGCGCCACCGCAATCACGCCCAGCACGGGCAGGCCGATTGCGCTCATGGCGAAGCCGATAAAGGCCGGCCATGTGGCCGTGCCCGCCTGCGCGCCGAGGAAAGGCGGAAAAATCAGATTGCCCGCCCCGAAAAACATAGAAAACAGCGTAAACCCGACCAACAGCAGGTTTTTGCCGTGTAGCTTCTGCATAGCAAGTCCCCCCTTTTTGACTTATCCTTATTATACCCGATGGGTGGGTTTTGTCAAACCAAACCCGCGTGAAAAACAGAAAAAGACCGCACAACGCGGTCTTTTTTGTATGAAAACGCTTACTTTTTCATAATGTCCTCGCCGTGCGCAGCGCGGGCCACGATGCCGGACAGGAACAGCAGCGCAATCAGGTTGGGGAATACCATCAAGCCATTGAACAGGTCGGACAGGTTCCAGACCAAATCGACCTTGAGCGCCGAGCCGATGACGATGCACACGACGACAATCGCGGCATAAATCTTGGTGGCCTTCTGGCCGAACAGCGCCTTGACGTTGATTTCACCGAAGAAATACCAGCCGATAATGGTCGAGAACGCGAAGAACAGCATGCAGATGGCGACGAATGCGTTGCCAAACGAGCCGAGCGTGAAGTTAAAGGCCGCCTGCGCCAGCGCCGTGCCTTCCAGCCCGCCGGGCACGCCCGCCTGCAGCTGGCCCGAGGTCAGGATGACCA
Source organism: uncultured Agathobaculum sp. (assembly GCF_944384695.1). Taxonomy (GTDB): domain Bacteria; phylum Bacillota; class Clostridia; order Oscillospirales; family Butyricicoccaceae; genus Agathobaculum. The sequence continues at coordinate 2,171 of NZ_CALWUQ010000078.1, forward strand.
GCGCGGTCAGCGTCAGCACGATAAAGGTGTCGATGAACACGGAAACGATGGCGATTTCGCCCTGGTCCTGCGGCTTTTCGACCTTTGCCAGCGCATGCGCATGCGGGGTCGAGCCCATACCGGCCTCGTTGGAGAACAGGCCGCGCGCCACGCCGTAGCGCATAGCCTCGCGCACGGTGATGCCGACCGCGCCGCCGAGGATAGCCTGCGGGTCAAACGCCGCAACGACAATCGAGCGGAGCGCGGGGATAATCGCGGCGTGGTTGATGCACAGGATGATGATGCAGCCAACCATATAGAAACCAGCCATGGCCGGTACGACCTTCTCGGTGAAGGCCGCGATGCGGCCGACGCCGCCGAGGAAAATGAAAGCCGCAATGATGGCGCAGATGACGCCGATGATGCGCTTGTCCACGCCGAAAGCATTCTGGAATGCCTCGCTGATGGAGTTGGCCTGCACCATGTTGCCGGTAAAGCCCAGCGCAAAAATGATGGCCACCGAGAAGAAGCCCGCAAGGAACTTGCCGAACTTGCCGGTGAAGCGCGCCCGGATGTAATAAATCGGGCCGCCGGTGACATGGCCGTTCTTATCGACCGTTTTATACTTCTGCGCGAGCACGGCCTCGCCATAGATGGTGGACATGCCGAAGAACGCGGAAAGCCACATCCAGAAGATAGCGCCCGGGCCGCCGGAATAGAGCGCGGTCGCCGCGCCCGCAATGTTGCCCGTGCCGACCTGCGCCGCAATTGCGGTGGTCAGCGCCTGGAACGGGCTCATGCCGTCCTTGCCGGCCTTTCCGCCGTTGAGCGAGAAATTGCCGAACAGCCGCTTCCAGCCCGCGCCGAACTTGCGCACCTGCACAAAGCGCGTGCGGATGGTGAAGATGACGCCTGTGGCCACCAACAGATACAGCAGCACGCTGTTCCACACGATGTCGCTGATCTTGCTTACAAGATCCGCCAGTTGATCCATTGACATTTTACCTACATACCCCTTTTTTCTGTTTTTGCGGCAAACAAAAAGAGCCAGAACCCCTATCAGGGTCTGACTCTGAAAGAACGGCCGGACAACGCGGCGGAAAGCGCAAAAAAAGCGCCCGCCCTGCGCTGTGGTTCGCACTCTGTCCTTTTGCCTGAGAGATTGGCATGCGGTATCCCCAACCGCACGCTTTGCACCTTCGGCAGCTCCCTTCGGAGCGTTCTCCAGAGTCACATCCATTTACAGTCCCCATCCGGAAATCCGGACGCCTGAGAGTTTTGCTCCTTCGGCAAGCCAAACGGCTTTTTCCTGCAAACTTCGTTTGTCGCTGTATGCTCTTAGGATATCAGTGTATCATCCCATACGCATGCTGTCAAGTATTATCCATTCCCGTCGTTTACCGGCGGTTCATCTGTTTCTTGACAAGCTGTGCTATAATATAAAGGTTAAAGAATTGATTCCCGAAAGGAGGAACATCAACATGAACGATGCCTTGCAGCGTCTGCTGGATACGCTGACGGCCTTTCTGGCGGAAAATCCGCTGGTCGGCGCATGGTACACGACGGTGGTCCGCTTTGTGTTTCCTATTCTTGCGCTGATGATTCTGGTCGGTGCGATCCGCTCGCTCTGGAAGGTCAAGCATCCGGACGAGGTCTGGGGCTATCTGGGCATGGCAAACGGCGTGCGCCTGCCCATCACCCACTGGGAAAATATCATCGGCCGCGCGCCCTCGTGCGACGTGCAAATCGAATATCCTTCGGTCTCCCGGCAGCACGCCGCCCTCATCCGTGAGGATGACGGCAGCTGGACGGTGTATGACCTCGGCTCCAAGGGGGGCGTGACGGTCAACGACCTGCCGGTGGACGAATACGCCGTGGTCGAGGACGGGGATACCGTGGCCTTCGGCGGGATTCCGACCATGCTGGTGCCCATCTCGGTGGAGGAAAAGCGCGAGCAGATGGTCGAGCGCCGCATGGAAGGCCGCCCGGCGGGCATGTGGGGCTCGCTGGTGCTGCTTACGCTTTTTCAGGTACTGACCGCCATACAGCTGATTGTGGCCGCGGGGGACGAGGCGACCGTCACCATCCCGATGACCTTTCTGGTGCTTACACTGGTTTGCTGGGGCTATTTCATCATTTTACGCTCGTTCCGGCGCATCGGCTTTGAAATGGAAACCATTGCGTTTTTCCTGTGTACGCTGTCGCTGGCCGTCACCGGCTCCAAGGTGCCGGAGGAGATGCCCAAGCAGCTCATCGCGATTTTGATGGGGCTTGCCATCTTCCTGATTCTCGGCTTCTTCCTGCGCGATTTGACGCGCGCACAAAAGGTGCGCTGGTTCATGGGCGCGGCGGCGGTCGGTCTGCTGGTCATCACGCTGCTGATTGGCTCAAGTCAGGGCGGCGCGAAAGCGTGGCTGCGGCTCGGGCCGCTGTCCCTGCAAACCTCGGAGATTGCGAAAATCTGCTACATTTTCGCCGGCGCCGCGACGCTCGACCGCCTGTTCAACAAGCGCAACCTGTGGATGTTCATCGGCCTGACCGGTATCTGCGGCGCATGCCTTGCGCTGCAAAATGACTTCGGTACGGCGCTGGTGTTCTTCGTGACCTTTCTTGTCATTGCGTTTTTGCGTTCGGGCGACTTTGCCGTGCTCGGCCTGATTTGTGCGGGCTGCTTCGGCGGCGGCATGGTCATGCTGACCGTCAAGCCGCACGTTGCCGCGCGTTTCGCTTCGTGGGGCCACATCTGGGAGGATGTGTACGACGCGGGCTTCCAGCAGACCCATACGCTGACCGCAGCCGCGTCTGGCGGCATGATTGGCGTGGGCGCGGGCAAGGGCTGGCTGAGCGGCCTGCCCGCAGCGGATACCGATATCGTGTTCGGCATGCTGTGTGAGGAATGGGGCCTGATTATCGCGGTGCTCACCATCCTGTGCATCATCACGCTGGCCGTGTTCGCAGTACGCGCGTGCCGCGCGGGCCGGTCGAGCTTCTATACGATTGCGGCCTGCGCCGCGACCAGCCTGCTGGTGTTCCAGACCTGCCTGAACGTGTTCGGCGCGGTCGATATCCTGCCGTTTACGGGTGTTACCCTGCCCTTTGTCTCCAACGGCGGCTCGTCCATGTTGTCGGCATGGGGCATGCTCGCCTTCCTCAAGGCGACCGATACGCGGCAGAATGCGTCCTTTGCGGTCAAGCTGCCCTCGCGGCGCGAACTGCGCGGGGAGGTGGACTAAATGCGGAAAATTGAAAAACGCGGCGTGTTCTGCCTGATTCTGGCCGCGCTTTTGGGGCTGGGCCTTGCTGTTTTCTGCTTCCAGTTCGTGATGGACGGCGGCGACTGGGCGTCCTACCCCTATAACCGCCATCTGTACAGCAACTCCGGCCAGCTCAAGGGCGGCACCATCCTCGACCGGGACGGCGACGTGCTTTCCACGCTCGACGAAAACGGCAACCGCATCTATTATCCGGACAGCGACATCCGCCGCGCGACCCTGCATGCGGTGGGTGACCCCGCGGGCAACATCGGCGCGGGCGCGCTGACCGCGTTCGCGGATAAGCTCTCCGGTTACAACCTGCTGACCGGCGTGTATTCACCGCTCGGCACGGGCAACAACCTGTATCTGACCATCGACGCTTATCTCAACAACATCGCCTATCAGGCGCTGGGCGGTATGAGCGGCACGGTGGGCGTGTACAACTACAAGACGGGCGAAATCCTGTGCATGGTTTCGACCCCGACCTTCGACCCCGCCGACCCGCCGGATATCGACCCGGATGACCCGGCGTGGGACGGCGTATACGTCAACCGTCTGCTGTCGGCAAACTCGATTCCCGGCTCGATTTTTAAAGTTGTCACGCTCAACGCAGCCATCGAAAATCTGCCCGACCTGTTTGACCGCCACTGGAACTGCACCGGCTCGGTGGAAATCGGCGGCGACGTGGTCACCTGTCCCTATGCTCACGGCGAACAGGACATCGAGGACGCGCTCGCCAACTCCTGCAACGGCGTATTCGGCCAGCTCGCGGTCGAGCTGGGTGGCGACACCATGCAGAAATACACCGATTCTGCGGGCCTGACCGAGGCCATCAAGGTCGACGGCATCAACACCTCGGAAGGGCATTTCAACTTTGAGGGCAACGACAACCAGCTGGCATGGGCGGGCGTCGGTCAGGGCGAGGATACCATGTGCCCCATCAATATGATGCTGTATATGGGCGCGATTGCCAACGGCGGCAAGGCCGCGATGCCGCGCCTGATTGAGAAAACGACCACGGATTACGGCCTGCCGACCGGTCTGTACTTTGCGCACAAGTCCTCCAAGCTGATTGAGGAGGATACGGCTTCGACCATTGCGGATATGATGCACAACAACGTCATTGAAACCTATGGTCAGGACCGTTTCCCGGGCATGGACATCTGCGCAAAGTCCGGCACGGCGGAGGTCGGCGCGGACCAGACGCCGAACGCCTGGTTTACCGGCTTTTTGCGGGATGAGGCCACGCCTTACGCCTTCATCGTTCTGGTCGAGAACGGCGGCGGCGGCTCGTCGGTTGCGGGCACGGTAGCCTCCAAGGTGCTGACCGCAGCGGTCGAAAAAGGATATTAACAAAAAAACGGCTCCCTTCCTTTTCGGAAAGGAGCCGTTTGCTTTTTCATGCCGGACGGAACCAGCCGGGGACGATATCCTCCCGCACTGCAAGGTCGCGGAAAACCGCCGCCGCTGCATCCTCGTAGGCCTGCGGCGTGGTGGCCTTTTTCAGCCGCTTGCCGTGCTTTTCGCTGTTCTCAAACAGGTTCAGATGATAGAACCAAATCTCCTTCATGCGCAGCATAGCGATGCGCGCGTCGCCAAAGGCTTCGCAGTAGCGCGCATACAGCGCATCGTGAAAGGCGCGCAGCGTTTTACCATCCGCACGCGGGCCGCCGCGCAGACGGGTAACCAGAGAAGGGTCGCCAATCAGGCCGCGTCCAATCATCACGGCAGGCAAGTCGGGATACCGCGCGGCGACCGCCTGCGCGTCCGCTTCCGTCACCACGTCGCCATTATAGCACACCGGCATGCGGCACCTTGGCAGCGCGGCGGCAAAGTCCGCTTCGCGCACCGTGCCTTTGTAGAAATCCTGCCGCACACGCGGGTGAATGGTCAGCTCTGCGACCGGATAGCGGTTATAAATTTCGAGCAGGCGCGCAAACTCCGCCGGGGCATGCATCCCCAGCCGCGTTTTGATGGAAATGTTCGCATGCGTGGACGAAAACACTGCGTCCAGAAAGCGGTCAAGCGCATCGGGGTCGG
>NZ_CALWUQ010000079.1 GCF_944384695.1 uncultured Agathobaculum sp.
GCTTTATCGGCCTTGCGGAAACGCTCAAGGCGCTCATCGGCAAGCACCATGGTGAAAGCGATGAGGCGCAGAATCTCGGCCTTGAAATCGTCGGCCATATGCGTGAGCGGATGGATCAGGCAAGCGAAAAGTACGGCCTGAACTTCTCGCTGATTGCGACGCCGGCGGAAGGCCTGTCCGGCCGCTTTGTCAAGATCGACCGCGAGAAATACGGGCGTATCGAAGGCGTGACCGACCGCGATTACTATGCCAACTCTTTCCATATCCCGGTGTACTATCCGATTTCTGCGTTTGAGAAAATCACACGAGAAGCGCCCTATCATGAGCTGACCAATGGCGGTCATATCAGCTATATCGAGCTGGACGGCGACCCGACGCAGAATTTGGAGGCGTTCGAGGCGGTGGTCCGCGCGATGAAGGAAGCCGGCATCGGCTACGGCGCAATCAACCATCCGATTGACCGCGACCCGGTTTGCGGTTATACCGGCATCATCGGCGAAACCTGCCCGCGCTGCGGACGGCATGAGGGCGAGGGTGTGCCGCTTTCCAAGCTGCAAAAGCTGGGACTTTATAAGCATTTGAACAGTATGACGCTGGGCTATCACGGTGATCCCGCTGAGGAGGCCGACCGTCTGCCCAATACATTGCAAGTTGTCAAGGAATGAGAAAGGAAGCGTTATGAAAATGGAGAAAAAGGAAATGCAGGAGCAGTTAATCGGTGAAGGCGTGGGCTTTGAACGCATCCGCCGCATTACGGGTTATCTGGTCGGTACACTCGACCGCTTCAACAATGCCAAGCGTGCAGAGGAGCATGACCGCGTCAAGCACACGGTTTCCTGCTGCTCGATGGAAGAGGAGCATACTGCGTGATGGAAGGCACCATCCGCATTGCGGGCACAGTCGGGGAGTCCATTGTGGACGGCCCCGGCTTCCGCTATACCGTGTTCACACAGGGGTGCCCGCACCATTGTCCCGGCTGCCACAATCCGCAGACGCATGATTTTGCCGGCGGCAAGGATATGGAGCTGGACACACTGCTACAGGATATATGCCGCAATCCGATGGTCAAAGGCGTGACCTTTTCGGGCGGCGAGCCGTTTTGCCAGCCTGAGCCGCTGTACCGACTGGCGGTGGAGCTGCGTGCAAAGGGCAAGCACCTGATGGCTTATTCGGGGTATACGTTTGAGCAGCTGCTGGCGCTGCCCGACCCGTTTGTTCAAAAGCTGCTGGGGCAGTTGGATTTGTTGGTGGACGGGCCGTTTATCGAGGCCGAGCGCAACATTGAATTGCGTTTCCGCGGCAGCGCAAACCAGCGTGTATTGGATGTGCCTGCTTCGCTGGCGGCAAATGCGCCGGTATGGGCAGAGCAGTACCGATAAGGAGTAGCGAAAAAGAAAGGCCGCTATGGCGGCCTTTTTTACTTTCCCGTGCAGCACTGCGCATGGGATCCGGAAAGAGGGAATGAAGCATGCATGACGAACTGACCGCACAGGATATTGCAATGATGCAAAAGGAGCTTGACCACCGCAAGCTGGAATTGATGCCCGAGCTGATTGAGGAGGTCAAGCGCACGCGCGCATTTGGCGATTTGAGCGAAAATTTTGAGTATAAGGCGGCCAAGCAGGCGCAGAACCGCAACCGCAGCCGCATTCGTTATCTGGAGCGCATGATTAAGTCGGCGCGTGTGATTGAGGATCGCGCCGCGGCGGACGAGGTCGGCCTGTTTGACAAGGTGGAGTTGTATTTTGAGGAGGATGACGAAACCGAAACCATACAGGTGGTCACGACCGTGCGCTGCGACCCGTTGCAGGGCCGCATCAGCCGTGAAGCGCCGCTGGGCAAAGCCGTGCTGGGCAGAAAGCAGGGAGACCGCGTTTCTGTGACGACCGAGGACGGTGACAGCTATACGGTGGTGATTCGCTCGATTTGCAAGCAGGCGGACGACGGGACAGGTTCGATTCTATAAATACAAAACAGCAGCCGATTTTCCTATCGGCTGCTGTTTTTGTTGAAAAAGCGGGTTTACTGGGCGGGTTCATCCGCCTCATCGGTTTGTGCGGGAGCAGCGTCTGCCGCGGCAAAAAACGCGGCGCGCTCCACTGCACAAACAACGTGCGGCAGGCCTTTTCCGCGATATTGCTTGGTGAGCTGCCCGATTGGTTTCATACCGCAGGCTGCTGCAACGTGAAGCGATGCAATGTTATCCGGCCGGATTAGGGCAAGCACACGCGGTGCATCCAGCTTCTCAAACGCAAAGGTAAGGGAAGCGCGGGCGCATTCGACACCGTAGCCCTGTCCCCAAAGGTCGCGCCGGACGATATACCCCAGTCCGAGCGCGGTGGTTTCCGCATCCAGATGCTCGACCAACGGCCCGGCCAACGCGACCAGCGAACCGCTCTCGCGGTCGAGACCGGCAAAATACCCGCAGCCGTCCTCGTGATAGCGGCGCAGCATATCTGCAATCCAGTCGACCACCTCTTCATAGGAAAAACCATACTCCCATGCATACATGGTTTCCGCATCCTGCAGGATGGGGGCGACAAGGGAAAAGTCATCCGCGCGCAGGCGGCGAAAACGCAGGCGCTCGGATTCCATTTCGTAATGCTGAATTTCCATTTGATTGCTCCTGTAAAAACGGTGCAGCGTGGCGCCGCACCGTTTTCTGTATTCTCTCTGTTTTACTTGGTGCCGAAAATACGGTCGCCCGCGTCGCCCAGACCGGGGACAATATAGCCGTGGTCGTTGAGCTTTTTGTCAATTGCGGCTACGAAAATTTCCACATCCGGATGCGCTTTCTGAACGGTTTCAATGCCTTCGGGCGCTGCAATCAGGTTCATCAGCTTGATGTGCTTGACGCCGCGGCGCTTGAGCCCGTCGATAGCGGCGATTGCCGAGCCGCCGGTAGCCAGCATCGGGTCGAGCAGCAGCACGTCGCGCTCCTCGATGTCACCCGGCAGCTTGCAGTAATATTCAATCGGCTGTAAGGTATCCGGGTTGCGGTACAGGCCGATGTGACCGACCTTAGCGGCCGGAATCATTTCCAGCATGCCTTCCACCATGCCGAGACCGGCGCGCAGAATGGGAACCAGCGCGATTTTCTTGCCGGAGATGACCTGCACGCGCGCTTCTGCCAGCGGCGTTTCAATGGTGATCTCCTTGAGCGGCAGGTCACGGGTTGCCTCGTAGCACATCAGCATGGCGATTTCGCGGGTCGCTTCGCGGAACTCCTTTACGCCGGTGGTTTTATCGCGCATCAGGCTGAGCTTATGCTTGATCAGCGGGTGATCCATTTCATGAACGGTAGCCATAATCGTTTGTCTCCTTTAATGTAGATTCGATGCATCGCCGGAAAGCCGTTTCATACGTTCGCGTTCGGCCTGCGGACGGCGCAGGTAAAAGGCGTCCAGCTCCTGCGGGGAGCAGGTTTTACCTGCCTGTAGGAACGGCAGGGCAGCGGCGGCAACGCCGTAGCCGGTGGGATAGCGCAATTCGGGCGGTGCAAGGCGCAGGCCGGTACAGTTTTCCCTAAGGGTATTATAACATAGTTCGGCCCCGTCTCCAACCAGAAAATACGGCATATCGCCGATTTCTTGCGCAAGGTCGGTCAGTTTAACAGCACGGTCCTCGCACAAGCGTTTGGGCAATCCATTTTCCATGGAAAACAGTGCGTTATAAACCTGACCTGCGCGCGCGTCCATTACGCAGCACAGACGGCCGTCGAGCGCGTGCGCGCCGTACGCCATGGCTTCCAGTGTGGATACGCCGATGCACGGCTTGTCCGCGCCGAGCGCCAGCCCTTTGACGGTTGCCACGCCAATGCGCACGCCGGTGAACGACCCCGGGCCGTGCGCCACGGCAATCGCGTCGACTGCATCGAGCGTCAGCCCGCAGTTTTGCAGCAGGCTTTCCGCCATTGGAAGCAGCGTGCGCGAGTGAGTCAGCCCGCAGTTTTGAAAGGATTGTGCAATAAGTTTTTCCCCCTCGGTCAGCGCGACCGAAGCGCTGACGGCGGAGGACTCCAGTGCGAGGATTTTCATGCGCGCACCTCCCCGATGGTGATGAGTCGGTCATCCGGTTGGCTGCCGTAGGCAATGTGAACGGTTTTATATTGTGCCGGCAAAATATCCGCTGCGTTTTCGCTCCATTCGATTAAAACGATGCGGCTGCCGTCCAGGTATTCCTCAAAGCCGATTTCAAACAGCGCTTCGCTGTCCAAAATGCGGTACAGGTCACAATGCGCCACGCGGCCGCCGGGGGTATCGTATTCGTTGGCGATGGCAAAGGTTGGGCTGGTGACCCGTCCCTGATAGCCAAGCCCGCGCAGCACCCCGCGGGTGAACGCGGTTTTGCCCGCGCCGAGGTCGCCGGAGAAGGCGACCACGTCGCCCGGCTGCAGCGATGCGGCATAGTCGGCGCCCAAGGCTTCGGTTTCCTCGGGCGAGTGGGTGATATATTCCATTAAAACACCTTTTCTTGTGGATTCTGGCTTTATCATATCACGGAAGCGGACAAATAGCAAGGTGCGCTCAGGGCTGCATACCGAAGGTGAGCGCTTTGATAACCTCGCCCGCAAGAATCATACCGGCGACCGGTGGCACAAAGGACACGCTGCCGGGAACGGCGCGGCCCGCGGTGCCTTTTTGCTCGTCCGAGGGCAGGGGCGTGCGGGCCTCTTCTTTGGAGTAGACTACCTTGAGACGGCGGATGCGGCGCTTTTTGCATTCGAGCCGGATGACGCGCGCGAGCGGGCAGACCGAGGTTTTATATATGTCCGCAACTTCAAAGCGTGTCGGGTCGAGCTTGTTGCCCGTGCCCATCGAGCAAATGAGCGGCACGCCCAGCCGGTCACATTCCGAAATCAGGTGCAATTTTGCGGTCACCGTGTCGATAGCGTCAATCACATAGTCGAACTGCGTTAGGTCGAGCGTGCTGTCCGGGGTGTAAAACTGTTGCAGCGCGTGTACGGTGCAGCGCGGATTGATGTCTGCAATTCGTTCGCGCATCACCTCGACCTTGGGCAGACCAGTGGTGGAGGCCAGTGCAATCAATTGGCGGTTACGGTTAGTCAGTGAAACCGTGTCGTTGTCAATCAGCGTCAACTCTCCCACGCCCGCACGGGCCAGCGATTCGCACGCGAACGAGCCGACGCCGCCGATGCCGAATACCGCGACGTGCGACGAAGCCAGTTTTTGCAGCGCATCCGCGCCGAGCAGCAGTTCTTCACGGGAAAATTCATGCAGCATGTTGAAAACCTCTCTATCAAGTATGCTCAGAGTATATCACAGACCATTTGTGCGGGCAAGCGGGGGAAGGAAGTGGAAAGCAAAACGGATGCCCGTTGCGGGACGCAAAAGCCGCCCGTCGAGGTCGGATTTTGTGAGGCTCCGGCCGACTGGGGCAGTCGGCCTAATCACACGTCCGAAAAAACATGCCATCGGCATGTTTTTTACCGGGCTTTCGAGCCTCACCAGTAGCGTATTACCAAAAAGAAAACGCCTGTCATAGACAGGCGTTTTCTTTTTGGAGCGGCTGACGAGGCTCGAACTCGCTACCTCCACCTTGGCAAGGTGGCGCTCTACCAGATGAGCTACAGCCGCATATTTATGGTGCCTCCGGGCGGAATCGAACCACCGACACGGGGATTTTCAGTCCCCTGCTCTACCGACTGAGCTACAGAGGCATTCACAGCACGAGATATAGTATAGTCGAAACTTGGAGAAATGTCAACCATAAATTTTCCTTTTTTTCATTTGGTTGCGGAACGGCGTGAGAGCATGGTATGATAGACGAAGCGAAAGGAGCGTGTACCATGCGCATTTGGACGGGCCGCGCGGCAAGCGGCAAAACAACGGCGATTCTGCGGGAAATTGCGGAAGCCTGCCGGAAGGGGGAGGGAAAACAGGTTCTGCTGGTTCCCGAACTGAACTCGCATCAGATGGAGCGCCGGCTTGCCGAGGCAACCGACAACCATGGCGCGCGCACGGCGGAGGTGCTGACGTTTTCGCGTCTGGCCGACCGCGTTTTTTCCGAGGTCGGCGGGCTGGCGCAGCAGATGCTGACCCCCGCTGGGCAGCTGCTTACCTTGCAGGAGGCGGCGCGCCGCGTGCAGGGCGGTCTGTCGGTCTGGGGCGGTCTTGCGGACAAGCCCGAGCTGCTGCGTGAGACGCTGCAGCTGGTGGACGAATGCAAGACCTGTGCGGTTTCGCCCGAAATGCTGTTCCATGCGGCGCAGGAGAGCGAGGACGCGGCGCTGTCTGCCAAGTTGTCCGATTTGGCGCAGCTGCTGACCGCCTATGAGCGCCTGTGCGAGCAATCGTTGCCCGACCCGCGCGACCGCCTGACGCATCTGCGCGACCGTCTGCCGGAAAGCCATGTGCTGGCGGGTGCGCAGGTATATCTGGACGGCTTCCTCGGCTTTACGGCGCAGGAGCTGGCCGTCATCGAGGCGATGCTGGCGGCGGGCGTGCCGCTATCCGCAGCGGTGACCTGCGACCTGTCCCAGCCCGAGATTTTTGTGACCGGCTGCAAGACGGTCAAAACGCTCACCCGCATGGCAAAGCGTCACAATCAATCGGTCGAGCGGATGGATTTGGGTGCCGGCCGCCTGACCCGTCCGGCGGGGCTGGCGGCAGTCGAGGCGGAAAGCCTGCTGCCCGTGCGCGGGGTACACGAAGAGGCATGGGCGGGGGTGCGTTTGTACGCGGCGGCGACTCCCTTTGACGAATGCGAACACGCGGCGGCTTACATTCGCCGCAAGGTGCGCGATGAAGGCACGAGATACCGGGATTTTGTGGTCGCGGCGCGGGATATCGAGCTGTACAGCGCATTTTTGGCGATGGCAATGGCGCGGTATGATGTGCCGGTGTTTCTGGCGGAAAAGCCCGACCTGCTCTCCCGTCCGCCGATGGCGCTGGTGGTGGGCGCGCTGGAGGCGGTGCGCACCGGCTTCCGGTATGAGGAGCTGTTCGGTTGCCTGAAAACCGGGCTGACCAGCTTGACACGCGACGAGGTCGACCGGCT
>NZ_CALWUQ010000080.1 GCF_944384695.1 uncultured Agathobaculum sp.
CATGTCGCGTTCGCTCAGTCCGAAGGGGCTGGCACATAACGTAAAGGCGGCAAAACTGACGGTGTCGGCTGTCAGCAAGGCAAAAAAGCTGTTGCGACAGGCGCGGCCGGATTGCGTTATCGGCTGCGGCGGATATGCGTCCTTTGCCGTGGTGCGGGCTGCGCAGCAAATGGGGATTCCGACGGTGCTGCTTGAGGTAAATGCACTGCCCGGCAAGGTGACAAAGATGCTCTCCAAAAAGGCGGACCGTGTGCTGGTCTGTTTTGAGCAGGCGAAGGAAATCCTAGGCGGTGGAGAGAAAATTGTGCTGACCGGCGCGCCTGTGCGCGGGGAAATCCTCGCGGCGGACCGGGAAAAGGCACGCGCCCGTTTTGGGCTGGCCGATCAGGACCAGCTGGTGGTCTCTTTCTGGGGCTCGATGGGCGCGAAGTATATGAATGAGCATATGGCAGGTACGATTGCGCTGGAGTGCAAAAACAACGTGCCGTACCATCATGTGCATGCGACAGGCGCTGCGGCGCGGGAATGGCTGCCGCGCATGGCGGAAGAGCAGGGCGCGGATTTGACGAAGCACCCCAATATCGAAGTGACAGAGTATATTTACGACATGGCCGACCGTCTGGCCGCAGCCGATTTGGTCGTTTGCCGCGCGGGTGCGGCGACGCTGGGCGAGTTGTGCATGCTGGGACGGCCGGCGCTTCTGGTGCCGTCTCCGTTTGTGGCGGAGAATCATCAGGAGAAGAATGCCCGCGCGCTGGAAAAAGCAGGCGGCTGCCGTGCGCTGCTGGAAAAGGATGCGTCGCCGCAGAAGCTGTACGATGAGATACAGGAATTGCTCGCCGACCGCGCGCGGCTGCAGCAAATGGGCCGCGCCGCGACCAGCCTGGCTGCGCATGACGCGAGTGAGAAAATCTACCGTGAGATCCTGTGGGCAATCGAGCATCACGGGAAATAAAATAACGAAGGGGCGCCAAAATGAGACGCAGAAAGCGAAGACAGAAAACGCCCGAACAGATGCGTCGGCGTGTCAGCCGGAGACAGCGTTTTTTCCATATGATCGGGCGCATATTGTTTCTCGGGATTTTGCTGGCGGCGGCGATATTGGCGCTGACGGTCTTTTTTAAAGTGGACACCATAACGGTGGAAGGCGCGCAGAAATACCGCGCGGAAGAAATCGTTGCGGGTATGGACGTCAAACAAGGGGACAACCTTTATTTGTGGAATAAAGTAAAGGTTTGCGATGCGCTGCTCGAAAAGTTTCCCTATCTGGAAAGCGTGCAGATTCGCCGGCATTTGCCCAATGCGCTGGTGGTCACGGTGACGGAATGTTCCGCGTCGGTTGCCGTTTCGTCCAACGGAGGATATTTGCTGCTCAGTGAGCAGGGAAAAGCGCTGGAGCAAAGCGCAACCAATAACGGCTTGCCGGTCGTTACTGGCATGACCTTGACAGATGTGCCGCTTGGGCAAATCCTGCCGCGTGAATCGAGCGACGCGGCGGAGGATCTGCTGACGATTTTGCAGACTATGGATGCCGCCGACATGCTGGGGGACCTTGATTATATCAACTTGTCCGATTTGCATGACATTCACATTGTCTACCAAGGCCGGTTCGATATCCGGGTGGGTTCGGTGGACAATTTGGCATACCAGCTGCGTTTTGCGCAGACGGTGATTGAGGAACGCCTGTCGCCCTCCGATATCGGGCAGCTGTACTGGGATGCGCAAAACCGGTTGCATTATGTACCGGATACAGCGGAAAACGTGGAGAAAGCCGGTCTGGGACTGGCATCCTCCACTGTTGTGACAGATTTGACGCCGGATGATACTGCGCAGACGGATGCGGAGGATGCGCAGTCGTCTGAATTGTCCGAGGGCAGCGGTGATGAGACGCAGGACTCGAATGATGCGGCTGGGGAAGGGGACGACCCAGCGGGGGAAGAGAATGACGAAGGGGATGCATAAGGGAAAAAGGAGGAAAAAGGGACAAAAGAAGGCCGGAATGCTTTGCGCAGCATGGATTTGCAAGGGCATTTGGCATAAATTTGGTGGAAAGATACAGAAAACTTTCAGTTTTTTTTGAGCAATTCACTAATTTCTGTTGCAAAATGGAACAATTAGAGGTAAAATTAAAACAATAGGGGCAGCTCGCCTGCGACAGACGGCAGCGCCCGGACAAGAGAACGTATAAGATAATCTGAACGATTCTTTATCATAAAACGGAGGATGGCAATAATGGGTTTTGAGTTTGAACAGGGCTTGGATAATGTAGTAAACATTAAAGTAATCGGCGTAGGCGGCGGCGGCGGCAACGCGGTCAACCGCATGGTCGAAAGCGGTGTGCAGGGTGTTGAGTTCGTTTCCATCAACACGGATATGCAGGCGCTGAACTATTCTCAGGCCGGTACCAAGATCCAGATTGGCGAGAAGCTGACAAAGGGACAGGGCGCTGGTGCGAACCCGGAGATTGGCCGCAAGGCGGCGGAGGAGAGCAAGGATCAGATCGCGGCGGCGCTTGCCAACACACATATGGTCTTTATCACTGCCGGCATGGGCGGTGGCACCGGTACCGGTGCGGCGCCGGTGGTTGCGCAGATTGCCCGTGAAATGGGTATCCTGACGGTTGGCGTTGTCACCCGTCCGTTTGCATTTGAAGGCAAGAAGCGCTTGGAGCAGGCGTTGGGCGGCATTGATGAACTGAACAAGAATGTTGACTCTTTGGTTATCATTCCGAACGAGCGTCTCAAGTACGTATCCGAGCAGAAAATCACGTTTAAGAATGCATTTGAAATCGCGGACGGTGTGCTCCGTCAGGCGGTTGCAAACATCTCTGAGCTGATTACCGTGCCGGGCTTCATCAATCTGGACTTTGCCGATGTTACTTCGGTTATGAAGGACGCAGGCTATGCACATATCGGCACCGGTCGTGCTGCTGGGAAAGATAAGGCGGCGGAAGCGGCTCGCATGGCCATTTCCAGCCCGCTGCTGGAAACCTCGATTGATATGGCGCACGGCGTTATCGTTTCGGTTATCGGTTCGGACGATATTGGTTTGGATGAAGTCGAAACGGCCGCTACCATGGTGCAGCAGGCGGCGCATCCGGATGCGCATATCATTTTCGGTGCGTTTATTGATGATACCATGGACGATGAGATTCGCGTAGTGGTTATTGCGACCGGCTTTGATAATATCCCGAACTCCGCAAAAATGAATATGGACGGCAAGCAGCCTGAGCAGGCTTCCGGCTCCGGTTTATTTACCGAGGCTTCCACTGCGGCAGCGGAGGAGAAGCCCGCTTCGACGCAGTCCAAGTCCAGCGATTTGGGCTCGGATGATGCGGCTTTCGACGTGCTGATGCGTATTTTCGATAAGGACCATCGCTGAGTAAGCGGGAAAATAGCGCCCAGAAAAAACAGCCCTGTTTAGGGCTGTTTTGGTCTGAATGGGCCTTGTAAAATTCTTGTAAAAAGGAGTGTGATCACCGTGAGTGCAGACCCTCGAAGTAAAAAAACAAAACGAACTCGCGGTGGTACAGCGATGTAAGACCGCGGAAAGGCGGTAAGATATGGTAGAGTTTTACAAGACTGTTGACGGTAGAATTACGGAAATCAGCGGCTTTGCCGAGGGCTGCTGGGTGAATATGGTGCATCCCAGCTCGGACGAGCTGGAGGAAATCGCCCGTGCGGCGCACGTGGAAGAGGAATTCATCCGCGCGGCCCTTGACCCGGAGGAAAGCTCGCGTGTCGAGACCGAGGACGACCAACTGTTGATGATTGTCGACATTCCGATGGTGGAAAAAAGCTCGGTTGAGGATGGCGGACAGATGTTCAGCACGCTGCCAATGGGCATTGTCGTGGCGCAGAATGCGGTCATTACGGTCTGTCTGGAGGACAGCATCATCCTGCGGTCGATTGCGGAGGGCGCTGTCAAGGGCGTTCATACGGCATTGCGCACGCGCTTTGTATTCCAGATTCTGCTGCGGGTGGCAGGACGCTTCCTGAAAAACCTGCGCATGATTGAGCGCGACTTTACCCGCATCGAAAAGCGCTTGTACGACTCGCTCAAGAACGAAGAGCTAATCCAGTTACTTGGTTTATCCAAATCGTTGGTTTACTTCTCGGCATCCCTCAAAGGTAATGAAGTGACGATGGAAAAAGTACTGCGCGGGCGTGTGCTCAAGCTGTACGAGGACGACCGTGACATTCTGGAGGATGCGCTGATTGAGATTCGACAGGCTATTGAGATGGCCGGTATCTATTCGAGCATTTTGTCCGGTACGATGGATGCGTATGCGTCAGTCGTGTCCAACAACTTGAACATCATCATGAAGGTGCTCACGGTACTGACCATTATTATGACTATTCCCAATATCATCTTTGGTTTTTACGGTATGAATATTGAGGGCGGCGGCCTGCCGGGCGATTTTGTCTGGTGGATTCCGCTGTTGATTTCCGTTGCTGCATGCTTTTTTGCGTGGTTCATGCTCAAAAAGAAGAATTTGGATTGATTTCCGGCGCCGCGTCTGCGGCGCTTTTTATTTTCCGGGGAAAAAATAGGGCACGCAGCTGCGCGCCCTGTTTTCGGTCTATTTGTTCCCTACACAAGCAGAACGGCCGATTTGCCACAGGTCAAAGGTTGTGCCGTCCCTCGGTGTCAGAATGGGGGAACTATAATATTGGTTGTGCATTCGTCCGGAACACCGTCTTGAAACAGCTTCAGATTGTCGTCAAAGGCGATTTCCTTATCGTAGAGCCATTCCAGAGCAGGTGTAAACGCAGAGATTACCTGACCGGCCTGTGCGTACACCGTGGTATCCATGCTTTCAAGCGGCACCTCGAGCATCCAATCGCCCCTGACAAGGGTCTGGTTCGGCCCTGCGTAGTTGCCTTCCCGCATGTAGCAGATGATGTCAGAGAAGGTGAAGCGCGCGGCTTTACCTTGCCACTGATTAATACCCCTCATATCTATTTCATCAATCTGGAAGAAAAACTGCGTCATATCGGTTGACACGCTTGGATTTCTGCTACTGAAGCTCCATTCTCTGTCGGTGCGTACCTCGTAGTCTTTCAAGGTCAGGAAGTCGGTATTTGGGTGTTCCCGTATATCGACAAGCGGGGTAACATATTTCTTTCGGAAATGGGTGGAGGGGCTGGGGGGTATACTGCGATTGGCATGACGATAAAATGTGACAGAAAACAGTGATGAAAATTGCAGAAAAAATCGCTGTTTTTTTGTGCGAACAGAGAAAAATGCTGGTAAACAGGCGAAAAAGCATAAAAAGTAGTTGCATTAAACGGGAATAGTGCTATGATATTACAAGGAAAAAACGGGATGAAAATTATCGGACAAACATGAAGGAGACGAAGGATTTTTATGCTTCGGTTTTTAGAGAGTTTGCAATTTGTTTTATTTGTATTTTTTACAGCAGCATATGCGTATCAGATTGTATATCTGGCTGTCGGCTTGCTGGGAAAAGGCCGCGGAGGAAAACAGGATGCCAAATTGCACCGGTATGCAGCAATCATTGCGGCGCGCAATGAGGCGGGTGTGATTGGGGACCTGATTCAAACGCTCAAACGGCAGGATTATCCGTCAGAGCTTCTGGATGTTTTTGTCATTGCAGACAACTGCACGGACAACACGGCAGAGGTGTCCCGCAAGGCGGGCGCAATCGTGTATGAACGGTTTAATAAGGTTCAGGTCGGCAAGGGCTATGCCCTTGATTATCTGTTCCATCATATTTTTGCGGACTATGGCGAAAAAACGTATGACGGCTTTTTCGTATTTGACGCGGACAATCTGGTAGATGCGCAATTTGTGCGCGAGATGAATAAAATGTTTGACACCGGTGAATATGCCGCCTTGACCAGCTACCGTAATTCCAAAAACTTCTGCGATAACTGGATTTCTGCAGGTTATGCGCTGTGGTTTCTGCGTGAGGCGCGTTTTCTCAACCGTCCGCGCACGCAGCTTGGCGTGAACTGTGCCGTTTCCGGTACGGGTTTTTTGGTTGCGGCAGACGTCATCCGCGAGGAGGGCGGCTGGCCGTATCATCTGCTCACGGAGGATATTGAGTTTTCCATTGCCTGCGCAGCGCGCGGTCGTAAGATTGGTTATTGCGGCACAGCAATCATTTATGATGAGCAGCCGATTCAGTTCCGTCAGTCCTGGGACCAGCGTCTGCGTTGGAGCAAGGGGTTTTATCAGGTGGATGCGAAATACACTGCTCCGTTGCTGCGCGGTTGCATGCGCGGCGGCAGAAAGGGTATGTCCTGCTATGACATGCTCATGACGGTAGCGCCCTGCAATCTGGTGACCATCGGTGTGCTGGGGCTGGCCCTGTTTGCCTGCCTGAGCAGCTTGTCGCAGCCTGCGTTTATTACATATCGCGTGCTGCGTATGTTGGGACGGATTATTTTCACTACAGTTAAGGGAATCTCGTTCAGCCTGTTCCTGTTCGGCGCCTTTACGATGGTGACCGAATGGAAACAAATCAAGGGCAGCACGTGGAAAAAGATATTTTATGTATTTACTTTCCCGCTGTTTATGCTGACCTATATTCCGATTTCGCTGGCTGCACTGGTCGGAAAGGTCGAATGGAAACCCATTCGTCACGGCCTTGCCGCTAAGACGCAAAATGAGAATGAGCGTGCTTAACGCACAAGCAAATGCGCAAAAAAAGGGTCTGTTGCAAAATGAGGCCATAAAAATGAGCGAGGTTTGGAGCCCGAAAAGGGTTTCCAAACCTCGCTC
>NZ_CALWUQ010000081.1 GCF_944384695.1 uncultured Agathobaculum sp.
TTTCCGTCCCATCTACTACACCCTTTCTTGGATTCATTATATCACCTTGGGTGTACGGTTTTATTGTATCACTCCATGCCACAGACTCGGGTGCTTGAGGTGGTATACAGGAGGATCTTGTTGCAAGCAATTATCGGTCTGAGAATGATTTTTCTCGCACAGAGGGCGGGGCCTCCTCACGGGCCGCCTTGTCAACCTTAGACGGGCGGCCTGTGCGGGGCTCCGCCGCTTTTTCCTTTTTCCCCATAGACACCCCAGCCTGCTCCTTCGGGGGACGGCCACGACGCTTTTTCGGCTGATCCGCCTCCGGCGCTTTTTCCTCCAGGATGGGAACTTCTTTACCGTCCTTATCAGTAGCCGGAGTTTTCAATTTTTCTACGGCACCATGCGCCGCTGCCCGCCGCTGGGACATAAGCTCATTGATCTTGTCAAAATCAACCACTACTTCCCCAAGAGCGGGGCGGGCCGGATTGTCCTCACCCATACCAGGAATAACAGACTGTTCCGCCTGGAGTGCCTGGCCCGTACCAGGCGCGGCGGGCTCTTGTGTTTTCACCGGCGCGTCGGTTTCTTGAACCGTGGGCTCCTGGATTGGCGGAGCCTCTTTCGCAGGAGCGTCACCGGGACGATCCGGGTCAGGGGACTCCGGGCCGGTTTTGAGTTTGTCATCTGCCATTCACTAACCTCCTTCAATTTTGGTGTATTGCACAAAAATGAGCGTTGATTTTCTACCAAAAAATTTTCCTCCTTTCCAAGTCCACCGCGCAAGAAAAGCCGCCCAGATTTTACCCGGACGGCTTTCAGCGTAATGTGATAGACTTTTTATTTTATTTTTTCGGATTGTAGGCTCCGAAAAGCCTTATATTTGCAGTTTTCCTATTTTATATGGCCCTTATTTCCTATAACAAGCAACAACCACCAGCAAAAAGCTGGTGGTTGTGTTTTTATATAAGCTTGTACGAAGCAACTATCGTATGGAACGCTTATTTGTATAGCGTAATTGGCATGAAAAATCAGATTTGCGAGGTGAATACCTGATACCCTTGACGGCTCATTTCATCCAGCAAGCGTTTTGCATGTTCAACACCGCCGACTTCGCATACAACCTGAATGATTGCTTCTCCAATATCCAAATCAGCTTGCACGCGGTCGTGTTGGAAACGAATAATATTGGCATTCTGCTGCGCTACCAAATGCGCAAAGCGTTCGAGCGCACCGGGAGCGTCCGGCATAATGGTTGAGAATTTGAGGTGACGGCAGCGGGTAACGAGACCTTTTTCCACAATCTTATGGATGAAAGACACGTCGATATTGCCGCCGGACAGCACGCAGACAACTTTTTTGCCTTTTACGTCTACCTTGTTGTTTAGGACGGCTGCAAGAGACGCTGCACCTGAAGTTTCTACAACCTGCTTGGCACGTTCCAGCAGCAGCAATACCGCAGACGCAATCTCATCGTCCGAAACGGTCACAACACGGTCCACATATTTTTGAATATATTGGAACGTATTTTCGCCCGGCGTTTTAACTGCGATGCCATCGGCAATGGTGCGTACAGTGTCCGAAGGGGTCAATGTACCGGCACGGAAAGAGTTGGCAATCGCCGGTGCGCCCTCGGCCTGCACGCCGATGATCTGAATGCGCGGATTGATCTGCTTGGCACAGGCCGAAACGCCCGAAATCAATCCGCCGCCGCCTGCAGGCACAAAAATCATATCCACAAACGGCAGATCGCGCAGAATTTCCAGCGCAATCGTACCCTGACCGGCCATAACGTCTTCGTCATCAAAAGGATGAATAAATTCTGCGCCGGTTTCCTCACAGATTTCGCAGGCCTTGGCATAGGCTTCATCATAGATGTTGCCTGCGAGCACGACTTCGGCACCGTAACCCTGTGTAGCCGATACCTTGGCAATCGGCGTGGAGCGCGGCATGACAATTGTCGACTTAACGCCAACCGAGCTGGCGGCAAACGCAACGCCTTGCGCATGATTGCCTGCGGAGGAAGCAACAACCGCATGCAGGTCTCCTTCAGCGTAGCGCTTCATGATTTTGTTGTACGCACCGCGCACCTTGAAAGAGCCGGTTTTCTGCTGGTTTTCATATTTTAGGTAGACTTCTGCACCGGTCATGCCGGAAAATGTGCAGGAAGTGGAAAGCGGGATATTGTGGATTACATTTTTCAAACGATCCGCTGCCGCTTCAAAATCTTTCAGTTCTAACATAGCATTCTTCCCCAATTTAGCAAGATAAATTTATCATAACACCACCTTGGATTTTTTGCAAGAAAAAATAGCAGAAAGGTCAAATTGCGGGAACAGCTTTTGGTCGCGGCTGCGGTTTGTGTTGCTATTGGAAACGCTTTTTGCTATACTAATATTAATCATAAAGATTAGTGATGTGGAGGAAATGCAGGAATGGGTGAGCAGAATAAAGGCTTCCGCGGGGCGGTATTCGGCGGTTTCCGGCGGGAAGATGTGCTGCGTTACATAGAGGAAACGGATAACAAATACTTTACCGAAACCGAGGAACTGCGCCGTCAGCTGACCGAGGCGCAGGCGGCTATGACAGAGTTAGGGGAGCAAAATAAAACCCTGACCGCAAAAAATGCCGAGCTTCTGGAGCGACTGGGCGAAATGACGCTGGATACCGATAAAATCCGTGCGCAGCTCGACCAGATTGAACGCGGCTTTTCCATGCAGACAGGGGAGATTGAAGCACAGAACGCTCGCGCAGAAGAGCTTGCTGCGGAAAATGACCGTCTTTCGGCAGAAAATGCGAAGCTTTCGGCCAAGTGCGGAGAGTACGATGCATCTAAGGATAAAATTGCGGAGATGGAGTTATCTGCTTATCGTCGTGCCAAGCAGATTGAGGAGGACGCGAAAGCAGAATTGCAAAAACTGCGCCGTCAGTCCCTTGAGATGATAGAGCAGGTCAAACGGCAGCTTGACGCAACCAAGGAAAACTATCGTTCTGTGCTTACGCGCAGCCAGCAGGAGTCGGCAGAAATGGCGCGTAAGGCAGGCGAAGTACTCGGTGAAATTGACCGAATCAGTGCGGCACTGGGAAAAGGTGAAACCGAGAAGAATAAAAGCGGATTGCGGGATATACTAAACAACTTGCGGCCGAAAGCGGAGGAATAAGCATGGCGCATTATGATTTGAAAACCGAACAGTTGCAGGAAATGGCGCCCAAGCTGCGCGCGGGCGATACGGTGACGCTGACCGGTGTGGTGTATACGGCACGCGACGCTGCACACAAGCGAATTGTCGCCGCGATGGACGCGGGTGAGGCGCTGCCCTTCGATTTGGATGGCGCGGCGATTTATTATGCAGGCCCCACGCCGGCAAAGCCGGGGCAGGTCATCGGTTCGGTCGGGCCGACGACCTCGGGCCGTATGGACCCCTTTGCACCGCGGCTGTTGGACGCGGGCCTTGCCTGCATGATTGGAAAAGGCGTGCGCAGTCAGGCTGTGCAGGATGCAATGCAGCGCAACGGCGCGGTATATATGGTTGCGATTGGCGGCGCAGGCGCGGCAAAGGCGGCGTCGATTAAAAAGGTGGAGGTCATCGCCTATGATGAGCTTGGCTGTGAGTCGGTCAAGCGCCTGACCGTTGAAAATTTCACTGCCATCGTTTCGCAGGACTGCGTTGGCGGCAATCTGTATACCGAAGGCGTCGCAAAGTACAAGCGCTGACGCGAGCTTACGCTGCAACAATCGAATATTTTCCCCTGTTCGGACATAAGCTGCTCTGAAAAGCAGTCCGGGGAGGGGATTTTTTTGAAGTTAGGATTCCGGCATACGGCGCTTCAGGCGGTGTGTACGGTGCTTGCACTTTGCTGTGCACTGGCTATATTGGGCCGCGGTAAAACGGAAATGACGCTCGCAGAGCAGGACGGAGTGCGTTTGCCGGTGCTGATGTATCACAGCATTCTCAAAGACAATGCACGGCAAGGGCAGTATGTCGTTTCGCCGGATATCTTATCCGCCGATCTGGATGCATTGCAGGCGCGCGGATACCACACCATAACTGTGGCTGACCTGCTGGCGTATGTTTATGATGATGTTGCGCTGCCGGAAAAGCCGGTCATGATTACCTTTGACGACGGCTATTATAATAATTATGTATATGCCTATCCGCTGCTGCAACAGCGCGGTATGCGTGCGGTTGTTTCCGTCATTGGCAGCCAGACCGCGCAGTATACGGAAAACGGAGTGGAAAATGCCTACTGGTCCCATCTGCGGCTGGAACGATTAGCGGAAATGCAGGATGTGTTCGAGGTGCAGAACCATTCCTGGAATCTGCATGAATACGGCGAGCGCCGCGGCTGCCTGCGCCGGCGCGGAGAGGATGAAAGCAGCTATGAAGCGCTGCTGCGCGAGGATACCGAGCAAACGCAGAAGCTGCTGACCGATGCAGGGCTGCCGACGCCGACCTGCTATACGTATCCGTTTGGTGCCTGTTCGGAAGAAAGCGAGCGAATTTTAGAGGGTATGGGCTTCTTGTGCACACTGGGCTGTGAGGAACGAATCAATCTGGTGACAAGCGACCCTGCCTGCCTGTACGAAATGGGGAGGTATAACCGTGGAGCGGGCGAAAGCACAGAAAGCTTCCTCGCAAGAGCACTGGGGGAGTGACAAGATGGGGCTGATACGTTTTTCCGATTTACATTGCCGTGAGGTGATAAACCTTTGCGATGGTGCACGACTGGGGGAAGTGTGTGATTTGGTATTTGATCCGGTGTGCGGCCAGATCACAGCGATTGTAGTACCCGGACAGGGTGGATTGCTGGGGATGTTTTCGCGACAGGATCAGGAAATTCCATGGCAGTGCATTGAAACGCTGGGGGAGGATTATATTCTGGTAAAATTTCATGCGTAACGGCTGGAAAACACGCTTGGATTGTGATAGGATAGGAAGGCGAGAAAAACAGGGAAAAGAGAAACATGCATGAGTAAAAAGACAGGATATATATTAACGGTGTTTGGTGCAGTGTGCTGGGCGTTTTCGGGCGCATGCGGACAATATTTGTTCCAGCACCGTGGTCTGGATGCAAACTGGTTGGTTTCCGTGCGACTGACGATGGCAGGTTTGCTGCTCGTACTCTATTCGCTGGCACGTTGGCGCAGTGGTGCGGTTCGCATATTCCGGTCGCGGCAAAGCGTGGGTGCATTGCTGGTTTTTGCGGTGTTCGGCATGGCAATGTGCCAATATTCGTATTTTCGTTCAATTGAGCTTTCCAATGCGGCGACCGCAACGACATTGCAGTATACCGGTCCGGCGTTGGTACTGCTATGGCTGGCACTGCGTGAAAAGCGTATGCCCGACCCAAAGGAGCTGATTGCGGTGGTTTGCGCAATGGGCGGTGCGTATCTGCTTGCTACGCATGGGGATCCTTCGCAGTTGGCGCTTTCTCCCAAGGCGCTGCTTTGGTGTGTGCTGGCAGCGGTCTCGGTCGCCGTTTACAGCGTCCAGCCGCGCGGGCTGATTGTTCAATATGGCACCATGCCGGTCACTGGTTTTGGTATGTTGATTGGCGGGGTGGGGCTGTGCGTCATCTTTCAGCCATGGTATGTGGTCGGACAATGGGATATTGTTACGGTTCTGGGCATGCTATATATCATTATTTTCGGCACAATCTGCGCGTTTTGCTGCTATTTGGAAGGCGTGCGCCGGATTGGGGCAGCGAAGGGAAGCATCCTCGCGGCGGTTGAGCCGGTGGCTTCCGCCATACTCAGCGTTTTCTGGTTGGATGTGCCGCTTGTCGGCATGGATGTGGGCGGTATTGTGTTGATTGTTGCGGCGATGGTGCTGCTGGCGGGGGACGGTGAACCTGCGCAGGATAAAAAAGCACAGAATCATCACGAAAAAAACTGTGTCAATGGTAAATGTCAAGAGTAAATGCGAAAAAAGTCAAAAATATTTTATAAGGCCCCGCTGAGGGCCTTTATTTCTGCTTGAAATACTTCCTCCGGGGTGTGCCAGTTGAACATTTTCCGGGGGTAGTCATTCATCCAGCCTTCTATATAGTCGGCCCGCTCGTCCGTCATGTCCTCAAAGCTCGATCCCTTCGGGGCGTGGCGGCGCACGAGCTTGTTCTGGTTTTCGTTGCTGCCGCGTTCGTATGCACTATACGGGTGACAGTAGTATAACTTCGTCCTTTTCTCGCCTTCGCGGAGGCTGCTCCGTTCCATTCCTTCGCAGTTCGCAAACTCCGATCCATTGTCTACCGTTATGCTCTTGAAAATTAGAGGGAAAAGCTCGCCGTATCTCTTTTCCAGAGCGTCCAGCTCGGCCACGACATTCTCCGCTTTCTTCGCTTCCATTCTCCGTGTGATTTCCCGGCGACTGAGCCGCTCGGTTAATACGAGCAG
This sequence comes from uncultured Agathobaculum sp., assembly GCF_944384695.1. Lineage (GTDB taxonomy): Bacteria > Bacillota > Clostridia > Oscillospirales > Butyricicoccaceae > Agathobaculum. The sequence continues at coordinate 6,377 of NZ_CALWUQ010000081.1, forward strand.
CGTTGTGGTGCAGCCCTTGGCGCTTTCTACGCAGTCCATTTCCCAGTGGCC
>NZ_CALWUQ010000082.1 GCF_944384695.1 uncultured Agathobaculum sp.
GTCGCACCGGCGGCCATCTGCGAGGGAGTGTTCGTCGATACCAAGGCGGACGCCGCACAGGCTGACACGCTGGCCGAGCAGCAGGCGTTCGGCGTGGCTTACGCGAAGGGTATTCTGGATACGCTCGGTCTGGCTTACGACGAGCCGGAGGAGCCTGACGATGCGTTTGAGACCGACGAAGAGGTGCAGGCGGCAATCACGAAGGTGCAGCAAAAGGCTGGACTCGCTGCGGAAACCATGCAGTACCTGCTGGCGTATAAGTACGGAACAGAGCTGGTGACCAAGCTGGCGAACGCAATGAAATAACGGTGTTCAATTTGGACACGGGAAAGCCCCGGCCGGGAGGTCAGGGCTTTATTTATTGAGTAATTTGGTCATTTGAAGTTAATTATACATGTGAAAAAGCTATTAAGTATAAAGAGACATAATACTAAAAATTTTTTTGCTTTTCGCTGGAAATTACTTCAAAAAAAGGTATGCAATTTTTGAACTACATGATATACTGTGTTTGTAATAATTACAGATAATCGAGGTGTTGTTATATGTTAAAAATCACTTCTTTTGTTTATTGTACAGCAATTGAACAAGCACCGAATGGACCTGCTCTTAGAGGCATTTTGCAATTTTTAGCGCCCCAAATGCTGCCAACAGAGTATTCATTTTCAATTTCATTTGGGGTTTTTGATTTGGGTAAGATGGAAAATCTCAAGGTGAGATATATTTTCAAAGATCCTGATGGGGAAATCGTTAATGACACTAATGATATTGATATCCCACTTGCAGAAGACATGCAGAAGCATAATCATATTGGAATGCAGTTAAATCTGGATTTGAAGAATTTAGTGTTAAGCAAGCAGGGAGAATATTATTCGGAAGTTTATATTAATGAAAATCTAGCTGGAAAATATCCGATAGATGTTTTTATCAAAGAAAAGAAGGAATGATGTATGAGTAATATATACATTGGGGAAAATGGTATTCGAACTGCGACTAAAACAGAAGAGAATAAAAATATTTTTCCAGCAGTCACATCTGTTGCCACAATTATTTTGGTTGGCGCGGTTGTATCGTTATACGGGGCAGATGGAAGCAATATGAATATAATTCCGAACAATTGTGTTATTGAAGAACGCGCATCGAATTATACATATTTAATTCCGGAGATTTATATGGCCACACAACAGATTCCAACATACAATGAAGATATTTCTAAATTGGAGATGAATTCATTGAATATTGGTCAACGCCCAACCCAAGACGAGAATCGTGCTGCATTGGCGGAAATGTATGATTTGGATCCAGATTGGTTTGATCCAATCGACCGAGATCTTTTGGCCAAAACTGAGGGATTGATTTATGCACTTAATGTTCAGCCAGAAATCTTTCCTGTTCCGAATGGTCATATTCAGTTTGAATATGATACAGAAGATGGACGGTATATGGAACTTGAGCTTTTCCCTGATAAAAAAGTTAGAATGATGGTTACGCAGACTGCGAGTAAGCCCATTCATGATGTATTTGGATTAGATGTAAACAAAATAAATCGGGTGGTAGAGATGTTTTATGACGGCAGATTTTAACCCAGAGGAAAAACTTGTCCGTGCATGTTTTCCCTCATGGATAAAGAGGAACGGAAAAGTTACTACGGCAGCATTTACTCCGAGAGAGATAGATGGCAAGCTGGAAGGAATCTCAGTAACTCGTACTTATACGAGAACCCTGGATGAAACAGTAAGCGATATGAAACCTCAGTTTCGACCCAACAGCCCATTTGCATATATTGCAGTATCAGCATGTAAAAAAATAGGAGTATATATTAAATACTCTCCTAGTAAGGTAAGCAAATATCATTCGGAACTTTATTCTCAAGCTCCAGATGTTCCGTTAACACCGGAAGAAAGAAAGGATTTAGCTGATGCAGCAGTCGTGTATATCGTCAATGTGGAAAGTGCATAATGCGAAATGTAAAGAAGAAAGCCTTTCTGTTGTGGAAAACTACAGCAGAAAGGCTTTTCGTATAATTAATTCATGTATAATGAATTTAAGGATAAAAAACAGTTCTTAGGCACATGGGGAAAGCAAATATGCACCTGTTGGATTCTACGTTATCTATTATTGAGATTTGTCCTATTGAGATGCGTGACGATAATCTTGTCCATCTACGAGTAGAGACTTAATTAAGGCGATACAACACGCTTTATATCGTGTTGCATTTTTGTGTTGCATCATGCGGTTTTCAACTGTATTTTTGCGGTTCATTGTTGCAACGCCACGTTATGTGCGCAACCGCTAAACCCCGCACTATATCTGGAAAAAATGAAAAACCCCCGAATTTTCGGGGGTTTTGTTTTGGAGCGGATGATGGGAGTCGAACCCACCTATGCAGCTTGGGAAGCTGCCGTTCTACCGATGAACTACACCCGCAAATAGTGTTTCTATTATACTGGAATGGCCGCACTTTGTCAAGGATAAGCGAATGTCAACTAAATAAAAATAATAGGTTGACAATGGAGCGGGCGCATGGTATACTCGTACCGAAAACCGGAAAAGGAGTATTCTCATGGAGCAGAATCAAAGACCCAACACCCGTATGCTGGTACTCAGCGCGCTGTTTACGGCGCTGGTGGCAGTGGGGGCGTTTATCCGCATTCCCATCCCATTGTGGCCGTTTACGCTGCAAACCCTGTTCACCACCATGGCCGGTTTACTGCTGGGGCCGCGCTACGGCACGTTGGCCTGCACCGCGTATATGGTGCTGGGCTTGGTAGGGTTGCCGATTTTTACCGGCGGCGGCGGACCGCAGTATATTTTCCAGCCCACCTTTGGCTGCATCATTGGCTTTGCGTTAGGGGCGCTGGTGGCGGGCCTGATGGTACAGCGTGCCCCCAAACGGGGCTTCGGTACCTATGTGGTTGCTGCACTGGCCAACATTGTAGTGGTATATGTGATTGGTATGCTTTGGTTCTGGGGCGTCAAAGCATTTTATCTCAACGACCCCATCGGCATGTGGACCCTGTTTGTCACCTGCTTTGTGCCGACGATTGGCGTTGATGTTGTCAAGGCGTTGGCGGCAGCTGCGTTGGCGGCGCGGCTGGTTCCGGTGGTGGGCACTTACCGCGTACCGGCGGCATAACGCTGAGGAAAGAAGTGGGTTCGGATACGCAAAAGCGCCGCCCCTACGGGTCGTAACCGTAGGGGCGGCGCTTTTTTGGGAGTATGCGGGATTTGCTTCGTGTCCCGAACCAAAGGACTTACTTATTGGTTGACCGATTCGACGATAACATCTGCGAGCGCGTCCAGTTCACCGGCCTTGTCTGCATGCAACGCGGAGGCCATGGACAGCCGCTCGTTGAGCACGGTCATGTTCTTCAGCTCCTCGTCGATGAACTTCTGCATCAAATCGCCCGATTTGACCGCCCACGAACCGTTTTCGATAATCGCAAAGGTACGGTTTTGCAGGTTGAGTGCTTTCATATCCATCAGGTAATTGTGCATGACCGGATAGATGCCCAGATTATACGTCACAGATGCCAGTACGACATGGCTCAGACGGAAGGTTTCGGAAATCAGGTAGGAAACATGGGTGTTGGACACGTCATACAGCCAGACATTGGTGACGCCTTTCTCGCACAGGCGGCTTGCCAGTGCCTGTGCCGCCGCTTCGGTGTTTCCGTACATCGAAGCGTAAACGATCATGACGCCCTTTTCCTCGGGCTCGTAGCGGCTCCAGTGGTCGTACTTATCAATAAAGTATCCCAAATCCTTGCGCCAGACCGGACCGTGCAGCGGGCAGATGAATTTGATCTGATCCAGAATGCCGGCGGCCTTTTTGAGCAGCAGCTGAACGTGAGGGCCGTATTTGCCGACAATGTTGGTCAGGTAACGGCGGGCATCGTCAATCCAATCGCGGTCAAAGTTGACTTCGTCCGCGAACAGCTTGCCGTCCAGCGCGCCGAACGAACCGAACGCATCGGCCGAGAACAGCACACCGTTGGTGGTATCAAAGGTGACCATGGCTTCGGGCCAGTGCACCATGGGCGCGGCGACAAAGGTCACCACATGCTTGCCGAAGCTCTGGGTGTCGCCCTCCTTGACCTCAATCAATTCGTGGCCGTCGATGTCAAAGCCAAACTGACGCATGAGCATGAATGCCTTTTCAGTGGAAATGACCTTGACGGACGGATAACGAATCAAAACCTCTTCGATGGAAGCGCCGTGGTCGGGCTCCATATGATTGATGACCAGATAATCCAGCGGGCGACCGTCCAGCAGATGCTCGATGTTTTCCAGCAGCTGGCGGCAGGCCGACCAGTCCACCGTGTCAAACAGCACGGTCTGCTCATCCAGCAGCAGATAGGCGTTGTAGGATACGCCGCGCGGGATGGGATGGATATTTTCAAACAGGGCAAGGCGATGGTCGTTCGCGCCGACCCAATAAAGGTCGTCCGTTACATTGCGTACGCAGTACATATAGTCTCCTCCTTATTTTCCGGTCAGCCTTCAATAAACATCTCTTTGCCTTCGCCGCATTCCGGGCATACCCAGTCCTCGGGCAGCTTTTCAAACAGCGTGCCGGGGGCGATTTCTGCATCTTCGTCACCCAGCTCGGGGACATATTCGTAGCCGCAGCCGCCGCAGACATAGCGCTTGCCGATGGGTTCGGGCTTGGGAACGGGCGGGCGTTTCATCTTGACCATGGGCGGAGCGGGCTGCTTTTCGCCGGTATCGAGTGCGGCGGTCAGCAGCGGCAGAATTTCGTTGACGTCGCCCACAATGCCGTAGTCGCAATTCTTGAAGATGGGTGCATTGCCGTTTTTATTGATTGCCACGATAGTCGAGGCATCTTTGATGCCCTTCAGGTGCTGAATCGCGCCCGAAATACCGCAGGCGATGTACAGATTGCCCTTGAACTTCTGGCCGGACATGCCCACATAGCGGTCAAGCGGCACATATTTGAGCGTTTCCGCAACCGGACGGGACGAACCGACCGCAGCGCCTGCGGCGCGCGCCAAATCCTCGATGAGCTTCATGTTTTCCTTGCTGCCGATGCCCTGACCGGCCGAAACCACACGTTCGGCCTGCGTAATCGGGGTGTCGAGCGGGATGCCCACCGTAAAGTCGTGCCCGTCCTTTTGCAGCGCCGCGACCAATGCCGCAACCTTTTCTTCCGCAGAGCCTTCCTTGAGGATGTTGCGCTTGCGCACACCGGTAACCGGTGCGGGTTTCTTCGGACGGCTGGACGAGCCGCCTTCGCTCTTGGGCGGCTTGCCCAGAATGTTCGCGGCGATAACGACGCGCTGGATTTCGTTGGTGCCCTCATAGATGGTGGTAATCTTGGCGTCGCGGTACATGCGCTCCACGTCCATGCCCTTGAGGAAGCCGGTGCCGCCGAAGATTTGCAGCGCGTCGTTGGTCACTTCGAGCGCAATGTCGGATGCGTACATCTTGGCCATGGCCGCTTCCGTGGCGTACGGCTCATGCGCTTCCTTCAGTTCGGCGGCGGAGTAAACCAGCATGCGCGCGCAGCGCAATTTGGTCGCCATATCCGCGAGTTTAAACGAGATGGCCTGCTGGAAGCCGATGGGCTTACCGAACTGGACGCGCTCCTTGGCGTATTCGAGCGCCGCTTCGTATGCGCCCTGCGCGATGCCGAGCGCCTGCGACGCAATGCCGATGCGTCCGCCGTCCAGCGTCGCCATGGCGATTTTAAAGCCCTGACCTTCCTTGCCGAGCAGGTTTTCCTTGGGAACCTTCACATCGTTGAAGATAAGCTCCGCGGTGGACGAGGAGCGGATGCCCATTTTGTCATAATGGTCTCCGAAGGTGAAGCCCTCCCAGCCCTTTTCGACGATGAACGCCGAGATGCCGCGGGTGCCGATATCCGGCGTGGTGACTGCAAAAACAACATAGGTATCCGCCTTGGGCGCATTTGTAATGAAAATCTTGCCGCCGTTGAGCAGATAATAGTCGCCCTT
>NZ_CALWUQ010000083.1 GCF_944384695.1 uncultured Agathobaculum sp.
ACACAGTAGTTAAGCTCGTTTACGGTGACAATACTTGGCTGGCGACGGCCCGGAAAGATAACTCGACGCGCACACAAGCGGATCACTTTGGTCCGCTCGATATTCCTCAATAGCTCAGTTGGTAGAGCATGCGGCTGTTAACCGCAGGGTCGTTGGTTCGAGTCCAACTTGAGGAGCCATTTGATAAGGCTTTGCCGCCACCATATATCGTGGCGGCAAAGTGCTGTCAATCCCTGATATGGGCCTTTAGCTCAGTTGGTTAGAGCAACCGGCTCATAACCGGTCGGTCCCGGGTTCGAGTCCCCGAAGGCCCACCAAATTTTATATTCGGCCCGGTAGCTCAGTTGGTTAGAGCGCCAGCCTGTCACGCTGGAGGCCGTGGGTTCAAGTCCCATCCGGGTCGCCAATAAACGGCGACATTGCTCGCCGTTTGTTTTTGCTGCTGTAGCTCAGTAGGTAGAGTGCATCCTTGGTAAGGATGAGGTCACCGGTTCAAATCCGGTCAGCAGCTCCAAAAGAAAAGCCTGTCTTTCGACAGGCTTTTCTTCTTTTGTTTTAATCACTCACAAGCGGTGTAGACAGATACCGGTCGCCAGTATCCGGCAGCAAAGCCACAATGGTTTTGCCTTTGTTTTCCGGCCGCTGAGACAGCGTTACGGCTGCGTGAAGCGCAGCACCGGAGGAAATCCCGATAAACAATCCTTCGCTGTGCGTGAAGGTGCGCGCGGTGGAAAAAGCATCCTCGCCCTTTACGCGGATGACTTCATCGAATATGCCGGTATTGAGTACCTCGGGAACAAAACCAGCGCCAATGCCTTGAATCTTATGCGGGCCGCCCTTGCCAGTAGACAGTACGGGAGATTCATCCGGCTCTACGGCGATGACCTTGATATGCGGGTTCTGCTCCTTTAAGTAAGAGCCAACACCCGTAATGGTACCGCCGGTACCGACGCCGGCAACAAAAATATCAATTTTGCCATCGGTCTGCGACCAGAGTTCGGGGCCGGTCGTTGCATAGTGCGCTGCGGGATTCGCGGGATTGACGAACTGCCCCGGAATGAAGCTGTTCTCGATTTCAGCCGCCAGTTCGTCTGCCTTGGCGATTGCCCCTGACATACCCTTTGCGCCATCAGTCAGCACCAGCTCAGCGCCGTACGCTTTGAGCATGTTGCGGCGCTCCACGCTCATCGTCTCCGGCATGGTCAGGATAATGCGGTAGCCCTTTGCCGCTGCAACCGCAGCCAGACCGATGCCGGTATTGCCGCTGGTCGGTTCGATGATGGTTGCGCCCGGCTTGAGCGCGCCGCTCTCCTCCGCTTTGGCAATCATCGCGTTGGCAACGCGGTCTTTTACCGACCCCGCCGGATTGAAATATTCGAGCTTTGCAAGAATCTGTGCCGGTGCGCCGGACTTTTCTGCAAATTTGTCAGCCGCATACAGCGGGGTGTTGCCGATCAGCTCGGCAAAGCTATGTTTGATATCTGCCATGTGGTGTGCCACCTTTCTATTTTCCTTAATTCATAGGTGTTTTATATGAATTAAGCATACAGGATATAGTTCACTTTGTCAATAAAAATTTTGCGGGCAGTGCGTAAAATATGCGCTGCCCGCAAGGGATTTAGTTTTCAATCAGGCCCAACTCGATTTTCCACCGCAAAACCCGTATGGCAGCCGTGCGGATGATGTCCTCACTGATTGTGCCATTCTGTACGGCGGCGAGCACCGCATTGTACTGCGTGACAAAGTCGGAGGAAATCAGCATGTCATTGCCAGCCTGCACCGCAAGCACCGCGGCATCTTCGTCGCCGGTGTAGTCCGTGATTGCCTGCATGACGAGGTCATCGGTCATGACTACGCCATCGAAGCCAAGCTCGTCGCGCAGGACCTCATGCACCGCGGGGGAGAGCGAGGCAGGCAGGGTGTTATCCATACAGGATACAATGTTATGGCAAACCAGCACGGCCTGTGCGCCCGCTTCAATGCCTGCGGCAAAGGGCAGGAAATCCGATGTGCGGAACTGCTCAATCGGCCTGTCGTCCTGCGCGATACCAGTGTGCGTATCGACGTTGCTGCCATAGCCGGGGAAGTGCTTGAGCACCATCCCCATACCGTCTGTCTCCATCTTTGTGACGACCGCGCGGATATAGTCACTGGTGGCAGCGGCATCCTGCCCGAATGCGCGGGCAAAGATGAAGTCGGCCGGGTTGGTCGACACATCGCATACGGGCGCGAGATTGACGTTCACGCCAAGGGATGCGAGCAGGGTATCCTTTTCCTCGGTGTCGCTTACAATGCGCTCCAGCCCGCCCTCGACGAAAAGCGCCTGTGGTGACTGGAAGCGGCTTGCACGGAAGGCGCTGTATGCGCTGACACGCACGACGGAGCCGCCCTCCTCATCCACCCCAATCAGCATGGGGGTGGCGGCAGCTTGCTGATAGGATGCAATGGTTGCACGCATGCTATCGGGGGTTTGGCCTTCAAAATCACGCCCGAACAGGATGTAACCGCCGATGTCGTACTGTGCGGCGAGTGCGGCAGCGTCCATATCGGGACAGCGTGCAAAAAACAGCTGTGCGACCTGTTGTTCCAGCGTGAGCGAATCGACGTATACCTCCGCCGGGTCGGGCAGTGCGGGTTCAGGGATGGGTTCAGGCTGGGCAACAGCGGTATCGGCGGCCGTATCTTCCGTCGGCTCATTACTGCATCCGGCTGCGCAGAACGGCAGGGATAAAGCAAGCAGCAGGCAGAGCAAGCGTTTTTTCATCGTCAGCACCTTCCTTTTCTGGTTTCATTATACAGGAGAGGGCGGGTCGTTGCAAAGCATATTGTGTTTGTGGTAAGATAAGGGAACGGAAAGGGGGAAGAAGCATGCAGACCGTGGGACGTTTTGCGCCCAGCCCAAGCGGGCGTATGCATCTGGGCAATGTGTTGTGTGCATTGCTGGCTTATTTGAGCGCACGGCGGCAAAACGGGCAGTTTTTGCTGCGCATTGAGGATTTGGATGTGATGCGCTGTCCGCGGAGCTATGCCGACCTCATCATGGATGATTTGCGTTGGCTGGGTCTGGATTGGGACGGGGAGGTACCCTATCAGTCCGAGCGTGCCGCGATTTACGAGCGGTATGAGGCCGTTCTGCGCGACAAGGGACTGCTCTATCCCTGTTTTTGTTCACGTGCAGCGCTGCATGCGGCGTCCGCACCGCACCTGTCGGACGGACGGGTGATTTATGCGGGCACCTGCCGCTCGCTGACCCCGGAGCAGGTAGCCGAAAAGCGAAAAACGCGCGCACCGGCTACACGTGTGCGCGTGCCGGACGAAGTTGTGCGCTTCACCGACGCGGTCTGGGGAGAGTATGCGGAAAACCTTGCGGATGCGTGCGGGGATTTTATCATCCGCCGTTCGGACGGGGTGTTTGCCTATCAGCTTGCGGTCGTGGTGGATGATGCGCTTACCGGCGTCAATGAGGTCGTCCGCGGAGCGGATTTGATTTCCAGCACGCCGCGGCAGATTTGGTTGCACCGGTTATTTGGGTTCGATTCGCCGCGGTTCGCGCATATCCCGCTGCTGTGCGACCATGACGGCCGTCGCCTGTCCAAACGGGACGAGGACTTGGACCTTGGTCTGCTGCGCGAGCGCTTTACGCCAGAGCAGGTCATCGGCGCGTTGGCGTGTGCCGCAGGCCTTATCGACCGGCCGGAGCCGACAGCGGCGCGCGAACTGGTCGCTTCTTTTGATTGGGCTAAGATTCCGCGCCATGATATGTTTTTGCCGAATATCTTTCGCTGAAGGCGCCCTAAACGGGCGCCTTTCTTTTTGTCAAAATTTTTCTTGACAGAGCGGCGCACCGGTTGTATTATGATGATATCAAATTGATATGATTGTGAGGGAAAGGATATGAGCACAAATCAAGTAGAGTATCAGGAAAAAGCGCTGCATGCACCGAACGGACTGGGGATTTTGCTGCTGGATGTGCTGCTGTGCATCGGAGCGATTGCGCTGATTGTGTTTGGTGCGATTCGTCTGGATGAACTGGGCGGCGCAGCGGGCGCCATGCTGGCGGTCGGCATTGTGTACTTATGCGTACCGAGTTGGCTGCTTGCCTGCGGTATCAAGGTATTGGGGCCGAATGAGGCACTGGTGCTGACCTTATTCGGCAAGTACATCGGCACGCTCAAGGGCGAGGGCATCTTCTTTGTCAATCCGTTCTGCAGCTCGGTCAATCCCGCAGTAGAGAGCGCGAGCGAGGCGGCCCTCACCAAGCTGTCCAAGGAAGAAAGCCCGTCGAGCGGGAAAATCGTCAAGGCGGCGTCGATGAGCAAAAAGCTGTCGCTTAAGACCATGACGCTCAACAACGACAAGCAGAAGATAAACGACCTGCTCGGCAACCCGATTGTCATTGGCATTGCGGTTATCTGGCGTATTGAGGATACGGCCAAGGCCGTGTTCGCGGTGGATAATTATCAGGAATTTCTGTCTATCCAGTCGGACGCAGCGTTGCGCAACACCGTGCGCCTGTATCCGTATGACGTTTCCGAGGGCGGCGACGAAAAGAGCCTGCGTGGCTCGTCGCAGGAGATAGCGGGCGTGCTGGCTGAGGAGATTCAGAAGCGCGTTGCATGCGCGGGCCTCAAGGTCGAGGAAGCGCGCATCACCACGCTCGCTTACGCGCCGGAAATCGCGGCGGCTATGCTGCAACGCCAGCAGGCCAGCGCGGTCGTGGATGCGCGCAAGATGATTGTCGAGGGCGCGGTCGGCATGGTCGAGATGGCGTTGGATGAACTCAGCCGTAAGCAGGTGGTCGATTTGGATGATGAGCGCAAGGCGCAGATGGTGTCCAACCTGATGGTGGTGCTGTGCGCGGGCAAGGACGCACAGCCGGTGGTCAATTCCGGTTCGATTTATTAAATCGAGCTTGCCGAACATAGCGCGAATGCATTACAATAAAAGCAGGAAGAACAAAGGGGAGGTGCAGCCGTGGCAGACAAGGAAAAAGCAAAAAAGCAGGTGCCGCTGCGGCTGTCCGCTTCCCTTTATGACGAAATTGCCCGTTGGGCGGAGGATGAGTTTCGCTCGGTCAACGGACAAATTGAGTACCTGCTGACCGAGGCAGTGCGCCGCCGGAAAAAACAAGGTCCGAAGGAGTAAACTTGCAGCTGCATTGGTATTCCCACGTGCGTTTTGGTGTGGTATAATGACTGCAAGCAAGACGCGGCTTATCATTTGCGCCGCGATAGGCAGAAAGGAGAATATGCCATGAGCAAACGGACAAAAGTGGTTGTGACGGCAGTCATTGTCATTATTGTATTAATTGCTGCTGCGTGCATTTACGGATATGTTTCCGGACGGCAGGAACCGGTGGAGAACGACACACCGAATCAGAATGAGACGGTGGAGCCGGGGACTCCGGATGAGCCGGAAACACCCGAGACGCCGGACGATACGCAGGAAGAGAATCCGGTGCAGCCGGAGAATCCCAACCCGTCGGGCGGGGAATCTGTGGTCGTGTATGTACCGGATGAACAGGGTGAAACGCTCACGCCGGTCGGCACCGATGCAACGGACGACTCGGATCAGGCGCTGGTGGATGCGCTGATTGCAGCAGGGTCGCTGCCGGAAGGTGCGGCTGTGCAGTCCTCTTCGACGGCGGATGGCGTGCTGACGCTGGATATGAACTCGGTGTATGGCGATGCGGTACGTTCCTCCGGCACCACAGGAGAGAGCTTGCTGATTTATTCGCTGGTCAATACCTTTGTACAAGCGCGCGGCGTGAACAGTGTATTGATTACAGTGGATGGCGCGCCGCTTGAAAGCGGGCATGAGATTTACGATTATCCGCTGGAAGCGACCAATTGATGGCAATAGAAAGGGCCTGTTGCAAAATAGGCCAAAGAAAAAAAGACAGGCAGGGCAGCCCGAAAAGGGTTGCCTTGCCTGCCTTT
>NZ_CALWUQ010000084.1 GCF_944384695.1 uncultured Agathobaculum sp.
ACATCTATATTATCCGCATTCAATCCACCAATTGCAACCACCGGAATGGGAACCGCACGGCAAATTTCATTGAGCGTGGATACTGGCGTGAGCTTGGTCGTAACATGCGTGGTGGTCGGGTAAATTGCACCCGTACCGAGATAATCCGCACCATCGGCATAAGCGGCCTGCGCGGTCTCCACAGTCTTTGCCGTCGCCCCCACAATCTTATCCGGTCCCAGCAGCTTGCGGCACACGGCAACCGGCAAATCACTTGCGCCGACATGCACCCCCGCCGCATCGCAGGCAATGGCCACATCCACGCGGTCATCGATAATCAGCGGCACGTTCCAGCGGTCGGTGACCGCTTTGACCTGCTGCGCGAGCGTCAGATAATCCCGGCCGCCCGTGTGTTTCTCGCGCAGCTGAATGAGCGTTGCGCCGCCTGCACAGGCTTGGTCGACTGCGTGCAGCAACGTTTCCGTCGTGTGATACGTGCTGTCCGTAATAACATATAAGGTAGGGTCAAATTGCATAATCGTTCTCCTTTAAATTGTGATAGTCAACAGGCCGTCGCCGTCTTCCAGCGCGCCCAGTATACTGCCCTCCGCTGCGAAAGCAGCGCTGTGGCCGATAAAACAATCGGGCGCATACTGGTCGACGCCCAGCACGGGCATACTGTTTTCAATCGCACGCGCGCAAAGAAGCGTGCGCCAATGAAGCGCTTTATTTGCGCCGGCCGCCCAGCCCGCCGGAACCAGCAGCACCTCCGCTCCGGCCTGCTTTTGCGCCGCAGACAACGCAGGGAAACGAAGCTCATAGCAGGTGATTAGCCCCAGTCTGCCAACCGGCGTCTGCACCGGCAGGAACGGACTTTCCCCTGCCCGGCATTCGTCGGACTCCCGATAGCCGAAGGCATCATATAGCCGCTGCTTGCGGTGCGCACCGCGCAGCGTACCATCCGCATCCACGAGCACGATGGTGTTGTACGGCAGGCTGTCCGTCCTCTCATACATCCCCGCAGCAAGCCACAAGCCGTACTGCCGAGCAATCCCGGACAGGGCGGAAACAAATGGGCCATCAAGCGGCTCCGCCGCTTGCACATTTTGTGACCGCCTGTTCATTTTTGCATAAAACATGCTGTATTCCGGCAGAAACAACATATGTGCGCCGGATTCTCTCGCTTTTTGTGCGTAGCATTGAATGGTGCGCAAATTGTCCCGCTTGTCCTCACAGGCGCCGAACTGCGCCAGCGAAACGGTCACTCCCGCCATCCCTTGCACACATCTACCCATGCCTTATACCCGGAAAACTTCTCCAGCTCCGGAATGGTCAGCTCAATGGCGGAATTGGCAGAACCGCAGGCGGGAAACACAGTCTCAAAGCGGTGCAGCGACTCATCCAGAAAGACGGTCACGCCTTGGTTGATGCCAAAGGGGCACACCCCGCCAACCGCATGACCGATTTCCGGTTCGACCTCTTCAAAGGACAGCATCTTCGCCTTGCAGCCAAAGCGGGCCTTGTATTTGGGATTGTCGATTTTGACATCGCCTGCGGCAACAATCAGAATCACGCCGTCCCCTGTACGGAAGGACAGCGTTTTGGCGATGCGCGCCGGTGCACAGCCCACCGCCTGCGCCGCCAACTCGACCGTAGCCGAAGAGGTATCAAATTCCTGCACGCGGTCCTCCACGCCAAATTGCCGCAGCCAATCTTTTGCTTTTTCAATGGACATATTTATTTTCCTCCGGTCTGTTCGTCAATGGCATCAATCACGCTTTCACATAACCGACGCAAATAAGAAGCAATTTCACTGAGCGCAAGACACAACATCAGCCGTCCATTGGGATCGTCCGTATCGTAAGGCAGGAATGCATCCAGCATCGACGGCACGCTTTCGCGTATCTTCTTTTTGTCCTCCAGCAGATGCGCGTAGCAGGCCTCAAAGTCCACATCATCGCGTCCGGTCAGCGCCTTGACATCGCTCAGACGCAGGTTTTGCTTCAAATGGTACACGCACAGCAGCTGCATGATTTGCTGCCGCGTATATTTTTTGCCGCGAACCGGGGTCATCAGCCCCTCTTTGACATAATTATTCACCATCGTTTTGGTCAGCAGCTTGTCCGACGGATTTCGTTTATCCGCAGACAGATGCTGGTCAAACAGGGACAAAACCTGATCCATATATAAATCAAGCTGTGGCACATCCGTGGGCATAATATCCTGATCGGAAAAAATCCCCTCAATGAGATTGCCAAAATCAGGCATACTATTCACCTCATTTCCTCCTCATTATAATCCTTCCAACCGCCGCATGCAAGGGGCGGAAAAGTGGACATTTTTGAAAAAGAATGGTATAATGTTTTCAAAAAGGTAGGCGGATGTAGATGCAAACGTGGATTATCAAAAAAATATCGGCAATTTTCGCCATCATATCCATCATATCGCTGTCCATGCTGGGTACGGCAGGCGCCGCACCGGCCCAAACCGACTTAACCATTTTGATGTACCATGATTTAACAACCGATCCTAATGATACCGACAGCATGACCATTACCGCGGAGCGGTTTCGACTGGATATGGAATTTCTGCGGGAGTTCAACTACATATCGCTGCTGCCGTCCGAGTTGGTGGCAATGGCACAAAGCAACCAGACGCTTCCGGAAAAGTCAATTATGATTACCTTCGACGATGGGTATCGCTCCAATTACGAGTATGCCTTTCCCACGCTTCAGTACACCGGTATGAAAGCGGTGATTGCCGTTATCGCCTATAACATGCAGTCGGAAGCCACAGTCAACGCATTGTCCAGCTCGCTGACTTGGGAGCAAATACAGGAAATGGCCTCCAGCGGCATCGTTGAAATTGGCACACATACCTACAACCTGCACAATCCAAAATATCAAGGTTTTACCGCGCCGGACGGCATCAATGGCATCATGCGGCTTCCCGGCGAATCGCAAAGCGCCTACCGGCTGCGTGTCGGAAGCGACCTGCAAACCAGCATTCAACTGATAGAACAGCATACCGGTCAACCAGTGCTGTATTTCTCCTATCCCTTCGGCGCTTATGACAGTTGGATACAACCGCTTTTGGACGAATACGGCATCCGGGTCACCATGTTGACCAATGCGGGACGGGCCAAGCCCATGGTTTCGCTTCACTGCATGCCCCGCTATCGCATCACCATGCAGCAGTCGGTTGCTTCGCTGCTGCAACAAACGACCATTGCTTTCCCCACGGTCGCCAATATCTCGGTCAATGGCAGTTCCGGCACCTTGCCGGCCTATAACATCGACGGGAACAATTACGTCCGGGTGCGTGATGTAGCACTACTGCTTAAGGATACGGCAAGCAGTTTTGATGTCCAATGGAACAATACCCTACAACGTGTGGAATTGATGTCTTTCACACCCTACACACCAAACGGAACGGAAAACAAGCCTCTGTCCTGCGACAGCCGCGTAGTGCAATCCCTGACCGAGCCCACCGCGGCGGACGGTACGCTGCATATGGTTGCAGCGTATAATATTGACGGTTATACCTACTATAAACTTCGAAGTCTGGGCGATTTGTGCTGTTTTCAGGTTGACTGGGACGGCGCTTCCCATACAATACTGGTCACCGCATAATGTTCGACAGAATACACCTGCTGCACGGCAGGTGTATTTTTTTGCCTTGGGGACACAATAAATTCACAAAATTGCTATTGCATTTTCAGCGATATGTAGTATCATATTATTTGCTAAGTAGTTATATATACTATATTTTGCAAAGGAGGAATCTATATGCCGCGTGTTTTTCTCAAGGCACGGGAGCCATTTTCCAGCTATTCACACTTTGTCGGGGCGGTGCTCAGCGGCATTGGACTGTTCGCCATGCTGCTTCGCATGATGACGACCGATTCGGCCAACGGACAGATGGCGGCCTCCGTCATCATTTTCTGCCTGTCGCTCATCGGGCTGTATTCCGCCAGCAGTGTGTATCATTATTCCTGCCGGGATGACAAAACCTTACGCCGCCTCAAGAAGCTCGACCACAGCATGATTTATGTGCTGATTGCGGGCAGCTATACGCCCATTGTACTTTGCTACATGCGCCCGCCGCATAATTATATGTTCCTTGCCTTCATCTGGTCGATTGCCGCGGCCGGTATCGTGGTCAAGCTGGTGTGGATTGATGCACCGCGCTTTTTGGGCACCGCTCTGTATCTTGCACTGGGTTGGGCTATCGTGTTGGATTTTGACGTTGTCCTCTCCATGCCTGCGCCCGCTATCACACTGCTGGCCGCGGGCGGCATTTTCTATACCATTGGCGGTATGATTTATATTGCCAAACGCCCAAACCCGACTGCGCTGTTTGGATTCCATGAAATCTTTCATTTGTTCGTCATAGCTGGAAGCGTATGCCATTATCTGATGGTTTTTCTCTATGTTTTATAAGAAAAGCCCTTAAGATTTTGCGGTAAATGCTTGACAATGATATAAATTAGGTATATACTTTAAATAATAATTTATACTATTAGGAAGCAGGTGACAGCATGCAGACCCGAAACACGGTGCAGCGTCAAATTGTTTTGCAGACCGTTCTGCAGATGCACGACCATCCCACTGCGGATAACGTGTATGCTGCCGTGGCGGCAGCGCATCCTTCCATCAGCAAGGCCACCGTATACCGCAACCTGAACCAGCTGGCTTCACAAGGCGAAATCCGCCGCATATCCGTGCCGAACGGCGCCGACCGGTTCGACTTCAACACCAGTGAGCATTATCATGTGCGCTGCGAGAAATGCGGTGCGGTATTTGATGTGCATATGCCGCATATCAACAACCTGATTGAACAGGTCGAAGATGCCTCGGGCGTGGAAGTGCAGCGATATGATATTCTGTTCGAGGGCATTTGCCGCGATTGTCGAGCAGAAGAAGCGTGATTTCCGGCAGCACAAGCTGTCTGAAAAATATTAACATGTGAGGAGTATGTGATTATGGCTAATTTGAAGGGAAGCAAGACGGAAGCAAACCTCCAGACCGCATTTGCGGGCGAATCCATGGCGCGCAATAAGTATACCTACTACGCCTCCAAGGCCAAGAAGGATGGCTATGTGCAGATCTCCAAGATTTTCGAGGAGACGGCGAATAACGAAAAGGAACACGCGAAAATCTGGTTTAAGCTGCTGGAGGGCATCGGCAGCACAGCCGAAAACCTCAAGGCAGCGGCGGCCGGTGAAAATTATGAATGGACCGATATGTACGCGACCTTTGCCAAGGAAGCACATGAAGAGGGCTTCGAGGACATCGCATTCCTCTTTGAGAAGGTCGGCGCGATTGAGAAGGAGCATGAGGCCCGCTACCTCAAGCTTCTCTCCAATGTAGAAGGCAACCTGGTGTTCTCCCGCGATGGCGACTGCATCTGGCAGTGCTCCAACTGTGGCCACATCGTTGTCGGCAAGCAGGCGCCCGAAGTTTGCCCTGTTTGTGCACATCCGCAGGCGTATTTTGAAATCAAGGCCGAAAACTATTAAGAGCGCCACGCAAAGGGCGCGTTGCAGAAATGAAATCTGCAGCGCGCCCTTTTATGCGCCGTCCAAAGGAGTATGTAGCCGATAGGTT
>NZ_CALWUQ010000085.1 GCF_944384695.1 uncultured Agathobaculum sp.
ACATTGACCTGCTCACCCGGCACAAGGTAAAGCTCCTGTGCATCCGGGATCGGCTGCTGTTCGATGAAAACGGCGCTACCCCAATTTTGACAATAAAAAATGCGGAGTGTCCTTTGTAGGATACTCAGATCCTATAAGGACACTCCGCATGGTCCGAGTGACAGGACTTGAACCTGCGGCATCCTGCTCCCAAAGCAGGCGCGCTACCAACTGCGCTACACCCGGATATGAAGTTGTGGGGTAGCCCGGGCGTATTCACCCAAAACAGGCGCGCTACACCCGGGTTATAAACTGGTCAATTGCCTTAGTCATATCTGCAAGGTAAATAGGTTATCAGACACGCTATGCATGCATGTTGATTATTTATATTAACACATAGAGCATAAAACCAGTTATTTTCCTCTACAGTGCTTGTGTTAACTTAATAAATATACCAAAATCACTAAGGTTATGTCAATATAAAATATGCAAATATTTATTTTGTCAGAATAATTTAATACGGCTTCTCTTCTTCCAAACTATGCGGTGCATTATTCATAAAATTTATCGGTTGATAATGCGCATTTGAAGTCCTTGCATGACGTCCAGCGCTTTATCGTGCAGCACAGGGTCAAAACTGCGGCACAGCGCGGCGTCGATTGTGATTTGTGCTTCCGGCCACTGTGCCTGCATCAGAATAGCGTTGGAAATCACGCACATATTGGTCACAACGCCTACCACCAGTATTTCGCGCAGGTCAGGTAATTCCTGTCCTAAGGAACAAAGGTCGGCAGGGGACATGCCGAAGGTGTTCTTGCAAACCGTATGAATTTGGTGATTGGCGCAGGTCTCGCAGCAGATTTCCTGTGTTTTACCGTATAGCCGCCAGCCGTTTTCCTTTGGATTGCAGTGTGGTATAGGCAGAGCACGCCCTTCTCGTGTTTCCAGATAGTATTCGTCATGCGTGTCGTAAGTGAACAGGACATGATCGCCTTGCGCAAGATAGGTCTGAACCAAATGCGCGATTCCGTTGTCAATGGCTGCCGCACCCTCAAATCCCAATGAACCGGTGACAAAATCGTTTTGATAATCGATAACCGCCAGCAGTTTTGAAGCCTGATGCATTTTTCATTCCTCCAGTTTGATGATATTATCATAGCATAATTTTATGGAAGGAACAACGAAATTATTGCGCGCCGCGTTATTGTCAATTATAATGGACAGGGATTGTGCATACCTTGTCATAACGGAGGTGTGCGCAGTGAGACAACGGTGGAAAAAATATGTGTTGGGCTGCGTGTTGCTGGTGGTTGCCGGTTTTTTGGCGTGGACGACAGGCGGACAGGTGGTTCAGGCCATTGCGCAGAGCCATTCGGTGCGCACGCTGGTGATTGATGCAGGGCACGGAGGGTTTGATGGCGGTGCAATCGGCTCGAATGGGACCACCGAGCAGGATATCAATTTGAGTATTGCGAAACGTGTGCAATTGCTGGCATCGTTTTTTGGTGTGCAAACGGTGATGACACGCGAGGATACAAATGCACTGGATTACGATGCTTCCCGCCCTGTACGGGAGAACAAAGTTTCTGATATTAAAGCGCGTCAGCAAATTGTAGAGCAGACTGCAAATCCTGTCTTTCTCAGCATTCATTTGAATAAGTTTAGCGATGCACAATACCACGGCGCACAGGTTTTTTATTCCACCAATCATGCGGGCGGTTGTGCACTGGCGGAGCTTTTGCAGGATGCGTTGATTACAGGCTGTGACCCCACGAACACAAGGCAAGCGAAACCGGCTGAGCAAAGCATTTATTTGATGAAAGTACTGGATTGCCCTGCTGTAATTGTGGAATGTGGTTTTTTATCCAATCCCGCGGAGGAACAGCTTCTGGGGGATTTGGAATATCATAAAAAGCTGGCCGCGAGTATTGTAACCGGATATCTTCGGTACGAAAGCGGCGTTTAACGGAGGAAATATGAAACAGAAAACCGTATATCTGTGCAGTGATTGTGGTTACGAAAGCCCGAAATGGTTCGGCAAGTGTCCCTCCTGCGGAGCATGGAACACCATGAGCGAATACAAGGTCAAGCCGGAATCTGCCGCGCGTGGCACGGATACGTTTCAGCGCGGGGTGTCGCGCCCCACGCTGCTCAAGGATATTGATAGCGGTGACGAAAGCCGGTTCCACTCCGGCATAGGAGAATTGGACCGCGTGCTGGGCGGCGGTGCGGTGCACGGCTCGTTCGTTTTGGTGGGCGGTGAACCGGGTATCGGTAAGTCCACGCTGTTGCTGCAAATGTGTCAGGAAATGTGCAAATCCGCGCGCGTTTTGTATGTGTCCGGCGAAGAATCCCTTCGGCAAATCAAGCTGCGGGCGGTGCGGCTGCATATTTCGTCGCCCGATTTATACATTCTTTCGGAAACCGACATGGAGCAAATCATCGCGGAAACCGAGCAAATGGCGCCCGACATTCTGATTGTGGATTCCATCCAAACGGTTTATAAACGCGATTTGACAGCAGCGCCCGGCGGTACGACGCAAATCAAAGAGTGCGCGATGAGCCTGATGCAGTATGCCAAGAACAAGAATGTGACCATTTTTATTGTCGGTCATGTCAACAAGGAAGGCACGCTGGCAGGGCCTAAAATTTTGGAGCATATGGTCGATTGTGTGCTGTATTTTGAAGGGGAGACCACAGGGCCGTTCCGTTGCCTGCGCGCTGCGAAAAACCGTTATGGCTCCACCAATGAAATCGGCGTATTTGAAATGAGCGATCATGGTCTGTTGGAGGTGCAAAATCCTTCCGCTGCGATGCTGGCCGGACACCCGCAAGGCGCCTCCGGAAACTGCATCGCCTGCGTGATGGAGGGCAGTCGCCCGCTGTTGGCGGAAGTGCAGGCATTGGCAGCAAAAACGCAATTCGGCGTACCGCGTCGCACTGCGGCAGGCGTGGATTATAACCGTATGGTGCTGCTGCTGGCGATTCTGGAAAAGCGTTGCGGACTGTTCCTCTCTTCCTCGGACGTGTACGTAAACGTGGTGGGCGGTATGCGGCTGGACGAACCGGCGGTGGACCTGCCGATGGTATTGTCGATTGCGTCCAGCTTTCGGGATAAGCCGCTTCCGGAAGGCGTGATGAGCTTTGGTGAGATTGGCTTGACCGGAGAGCTGCGCGCGGTTTCCAACGCGGCGCAGCGCATCAATGAAGCATATCGACTGGGCTTTCATACCTGCGTCATGCCGATGCAGGAGATTGATGAGGAATTGGCGAAAAAAATGAATATTGTGCGTGCAAGAACGGTCGCAGATGCGATTCGCGCGGTGCTGTAAGGGAAAACCAGTTTTTGCATGTGTAAAACCGGCTGTTTCGCCGCAGACTAATGGCAGTCTTGCGGCGGGAGGTCGGTTTTTTGTGGAAAAAAAGGCGCGGATGGTGTTGGGCGCAACGGCAATCATATTGTGCATATTGACCGTTTGGTCGTTGCGGCAGCGCACGCCGGCGCCTGTGGCTGTGCGAACCGGCGTGGCCACGGCGCAGGATATTTACAACAGCATTACCGTTTCCGGGAGGATTGAGGCGGCGGACAGCACGGTTGTGACGCCGGTAGCCGATGGGGTGGTCACGACCGTTTATGCGTCGGTAGGTGAAACCGTGGAGGAGGGCAGCATCCTCTGCACAATGGCACCGGCCAGCCAAGCGAATGCACTCTTGCAGGATAGAATACAATCTGTGTGGAATGCCATGGCAAGCGGCGGGGCGCAGTCTGTGCAGGCGGATGAGGCAATGGTGCTGCGTGCGCCGGTTTCCGGAACGGTTTTGGACATGCCGGAGGAAGGGGAAAGCATTTTCGCAGGCGTGCCGTGTGTCAGGATATCCGATTTGGACTGCTTGCAGGTGCGCGCGCAATCTCCGGAAATTTATGCGGGGGAATTGGAGAGCGGTCAGCGGGCCAATGTGACAGTCGCGGCTTTGGAGAATGCCGTTTTTGGTGCTGAGGTCAAAAGCCTGTCGCCTGTCGCAGCGCGTGCAATCAGCCTGACAGGGGAAAGCAGCGAAGCGACGGTGGAGGCGGTTTTGGCATTGACCGGAGACGTGGAAGGGCTGCGGCCGGGATATTCGGCTACAGTGAAAATTTTTACCGATTATCATCCGGATGCGGTTTCTGTTCCAATGGAAGCGATTTGCCAGCGGGGGGAGCAGGAATATGTATTTTGTGTGGAGAATGGCAGAGCAGTGCAGCGGGCTGTGACAACGGGGTATATGCTCGAATCCGTAACGGAAATTTGTGAAGGTGTGGAGGCGGATGCGGTGGTCATCCTGTCGCCGCCGGATTCGCTTGCGGACGGCGACTTGGTCGAGGTGATGGCATGAGATTTGCAGACTTGCTTCGGTTGGCAGTCAGCAACTTGCGTGAAAACCCGTTGCGCACGATTTTATGCGCGCTTTCCGTTGCGGTGGGGACCGGAGCGCTGCTGCTGATTGCAGCGATTGGATTGCTGGGACAGGAAAAAGTGAGCGAAGGGCTTAAGACGCTTGGCGTTAGCGGGCTGACCGTATATCTGGAGGACCATGGCGCAGGCAATCCATTGTCCGCAGAGCTGGCAAACCGGATGGAGCAGGCGGTGGCGGAGATTGACAGTGTCATGCCCATCAAGGCAAAGTCCGGCACTGTGCGGGCGGGGCATACCAGCGAGGATGTCCTGTTTCTGGGTGCGGACGAACGGTTGGGCGAGGTGATGCAGCTTGAATTGCTGGCAGGAACCTTGCTCAGCGCACAGCAGGCGGACAGCGCCAAGCCGGTCGCGGTAGTCGGGGATGAACTGGCACGGGCGCTGTATGGGCGGGAGAATATCGTTGGCCGTTCCATTCGGGTGCGTTTAGATGGACAGGATCGGTATTTTACCGTGTGCGGGGTGGTGAAAGCGCAGACAAGCGCGTTAGGGTCGCTCGCTTCGACCTTTGCGCCGCATTTGGTGTATATTCCGTATCGCTGTCTGGCAACCTCGCAGGAGAATGCGGACCAGGTTTTTGTACAATGTACGATGGAAGCGGATTTATCCGCCGTCAGCGACCGGATTTCACGCTACCTCGTCGGATACGGTCAAGTGGATGGGACGGTGCGGGTGCAGAATATGTCAGGCATGGTGGATACGGTAAACCGATTGGCGAACCTCGGCGTTGTGCTGTTTGCTATGGTGGGGGCCATTACGCTGTGTGTGGCACTGATTGGTGTGCTTTGCAGCATGCTGGCGGCAGCATATGAAAAAACGGGGGAGATTGGAATATTGCTTGCGCTCGGTGCGCAAACGCGCGATATTCGCCGGATTTTTCTGTTGCAATCCGCTCTGCTGTGTGCAGTGGGCGGTTTAGGTGGTATGTGCGTTGTGCTGGCTTTGCTGTTCGGCACGATTGCCCTTTTGCCGGATTGGCGTATGGTGGCAGGGCTTTTCGCACTGTGTCTTGTCTGCGGTGTCATTGCCGGTCTGCTGCCGGCTATGCGTGCAGCGCGGCTTGACCCGATTGAGGCAATGCGGAAATAAGCCTTTTCTTTCTTTTTCCCCTGTGGTATGATAAAC
>NZ_CALWUQ010000086.1 GCF_944384695.1 uncultured Agathobaculum sp.
AACCTATCGGCTACATACTCCTTGGGACGGCGCATAAAAGGGCGCGCTGCAGATTTCATTTCTGCAACGCGCCCTTTGGTGGACCTGAAGAGATTCGAACTCTCGACCTCTCGGATGCGAACCGAACGCTCTCCCAGCTGAGCTACAGGCCCATGTTATGAAATTTTTGAAGATGTGAACCGCTTGGCGATCACATGAGATACGCCTCAAAAAAGAGGGGCATATAAATGGCCCGTGTGGACTCCCAACTGAGCTACAAGCCTATATTTTATTTTTTTAAGCATTTTTTAACTGCTCTTGACAAGTAAATATTATACATGTAGAATAAACTCGTGTCAAGCATTTTTTTAGGCTTGATGAAAAAAAGCGCGCATCAGCCAGATGCGCCAAAAGGAGAATTGAAAAATGAAAAACAGCGAAAAGACAATGGAAAAAATCGTCGCTCTGTGCAAGGGCCGTGGCTTCGTGTATTCCGGCTCGGAGATTTACGGCGGCCTTGCCAACACGTGGGACTATGGTCCGCTTGGCGTTGAATTCAAGAATAACGTCAAGGCGGCGTGGCGCAAGAAGTTTGTGCAGGAAAGCCCGTATAATGTTGGTTTGGATGCGGCTATCCTGATGAACCCGACTACGTGGGTGGCCTCCGGCCACGTTGGCGGTTTTTCCGATCCGCTGATGGATTGCAAGGATTGTAAGACCCGTCATCGCGCCGACCAGCTCATTGAAGATGCCACCGGTGAAAATCCGGCAGGCTGGACAAACGAGCAGATGAAGGCCTATATCGACGAGCATCAGATTGCCTGCCCCAACTGCGGCGGACACAACTTTACGGATATCCGTCAGTTTAACCTGATGTTTAAAACCTATCAGGGTGTTACGGAAAACGCAAAGAATGAGATTTATCTGCGTCCCGAAACCGCACAGGGCATTTTTGTCAATTTCCAGAATATCCAGCGCACCACCCGCAAGAAGATTCCTTTCGGCGTGGGGCAGGTGGGCAAGTCTTTCCGCAATGAGATTACGCCCGGCAACTTTACGTTCCGTACCCGTGAGTTTGAGCAAATGGAGCTCGAGTTCTTCTGCAAGCCCGGCACCGATTTGGAGTGGTTCAAGTATTGGAAGGACTACTGCCATAACTGGCTGCTTTCGCTTGGCATGAAGGACGAAAATCTGCGTCTGCGCGACCATGACCCGGAAGAGCTGAGCCATTACTCCAATGCCACTACCGATATTGAATTTCTGTTCCCGTTTGGCTGGGGCGAGCTGTGGGGCATTGCTGACCGAACCGACTTCGACCTGACGCAGCATCAGAACACCTCGGGCGTTTCGATGGAATATTTCGATCAGGAAGCAAACGAAAAGTATATCCCGTATGTCATTGAGCCGTCGCTCGGCGCGGACCGTGTGGCGCTCGCTTTCCTGTGTGATGCGTATGATGAGGAAGTTGTCGGTCAGGACAAGAACGGCAAGGACGATGTGCGCACGGTGCTGCGTCTGCATCCGGCGCTCGCGCCGTTCAAGGCCGCGGTGCTGCCGCTGTCCAAGAAGCTGACGGAAAAAGCGATGCCGATTTGGCAGGAGCTGTCCAAGCAGTTCTCGGTGGACTTTGATGACGCTGGTTCGATTGGTAAGCGTTATCGCCGTGAGGACGAAATCGGTACGCCGTACTGCGTCACGGTGGACTTTGAGACCGAGCAGGATGGCCGCGTGACCGTTCGCGACCGCGATACCATGGAGCAGGAGCGCATCAAGATTGAAGATGTGGCTGCCTATATTGCAGAGAAGATTGCGTTTTAAGCGATATAAGTAGGAAAACCGCTGCGGAAGCAGCGGTTTTTCTTTTAAGAGGTGTGGCGCTCGTCGGCATTGTTATTGCCGCGGAAGATCAGGGAAATGCACCACAGCGCGGCCAAACCCACAAGAGCAAAAATGATACGGCTCATTGCGCTGGCCTGCCCGCCAAAGAGAAATCCGACCAGATCAAATCCGAACAAGCCGATACTGCCCCAGTTCAGACCGCCAATAATGGCAAGAATCAATGCGAGTTTATCAAGAAACATAAAAACTCCCCTTTCCGGTTTTCCATAGTATGGCCGGAAAGGGGAGAAAACATGCGAAAAAATCGCCTTTACACGATGCGGTTGTTACAATTGAGAAAAGACTTGGCCAATCGGCGCGTGAATCACCAGATCGGCGCGGCGGTCGGCAGGCGTTTCGGACTTGTTGACCAGCACCAGCTTGTTGCCGCGGTAATAGTCAATCAGTCCGGCTGCCGGATAAACCGCAAGGGACGTGCCGCCGATGATGAGGATATCCGCATTGCGGATGTATTCTACGCTTTTGTTGATGGTATAGCTGTCCAGACTTTCTTCATACAGAACAACGTCAGGCTTGATGGTGCCGCCGCATTCGCATTTGGGAACACCTGTGCCGGCGGCGATGTCGCGCACGTTGTATGGCTTGTGGCAGCGCATGCAGTAGTTGCGCAGCACAGAGCCGTGCAGCTCCAACACTTCCTTCGAGCCGGCTTTCTGATGCAGGCCGTCGATGTTCTGCGTGACGACGGCACGGCATTTGCCCATACGCTCCCATTCTGCAAGCTTTCGGTGTGCGGCATTCGGCTCTGCGTCCAGTGCAAGCATTTTGGCACGATAGAAACGAAAAAATTCTTCCGGTTCCGCCATGAAAAAGGTGTGGCTTAAAATGGTTTCCGGGGGATACTTGTATTGCTGGTTATACAGGCCGTCTACCGAGCGGAAATCCGGGATACCGCTTTCCGTGGAGACACCTGCGCCGCCGAAGAACACGATGTTATCGCTGGCATCGACCCATTCTTTCAGCTTGGCAATTTGTGCATCCATGCTTTTCTGCCTCCTTTATTCTACGAAGGAAACGATACCTTCCTTGCGGGGCTTTGCGGGCGTTTCTTTGGCAATATAACCGATTGCAGCCGAGCAGATGACAATGTGATTTTCGGGTACGCCGTATTCGGTCAGCAGCGCACGCACCTTCGCATCGTCGCAGCACTCGCGGATCTGATTGATCCAGCACGAACCAAGCCCCAGCTCGGTCGCCATAAGCAGCAGGTTTTCCATTGCAGCGGCGCCATCAACAAAGGCGTGATGCTCATCGCGCTGGTAGGAAATGATAATGTTAACCGGCGCACCGTAGAAATTGTATTCCGGTCCGCGGTTGTCTGCTTCAGCAACTGCACGGGCCAGCGCAAGGGATTTTTCTGCGCTGTATACCACGGTGAAGTGCCAAAGATATTTGCCCATGCCGGAGGGAGCCCATTCGGCGGCCTCGACCAACTGCATTACTTGCTCCTTCGGAGGGAGCTTGGATTCGAACGCGCGCGTGGAGCGGCGGGATTTGATAATTTGCATCAGGTTGGACATGGAAAAAACCTCCTTGATTAGAATAAATATAGTATAGCCCCTGCGCGGTCCGGTTTCAAGACAACATCACCAAAAATGCGGATAGACGTGTAAAAAAACTGTGAAATGCAGAGTTTCTATGATATACTGTTACAGATTAAAAATGATAAACAGGAGACGGATACGATATGATTACAATCAGCGATCTGAGCTTGAATTTCAGCGGAGAGCCGCTGTTCAAAGACGTGAATCTGAAGTTTACGGAAGGAAACTGCTACGGTGTCATCGGTGCCAACGGCGCGGGCAAATCCACGTTCCTGCGTATTCTCTCGGGCGATTTGGACCCGTCGACCGGCACGGTGTCCATCGCGCCCAAAACGCGCATGAGCGTTTTGAAGCAGGACCACTTTGCGTTCAATGAGGAAACCGTGCTCAATACCGTGCTCGGCGGCAACCCGCGTCTGCTGGAGGTTATGCAGGAAAAGGACGCGCTCTATATGAAGGACCCGTTCACCGAGGAGGATGGCAACAAAGCGGCGGAGCTTGAGGCAGAATTTGCCGAGATGGGCGGTTGGGAAGCGGAAACCGAAGCCGACCAACTGCTCAACGGTCTGGGACTGGACGCGGACGCGATTCTGTATACGGAAATGCAGTATCTGGGCGACGTGGAAAAGGTAAAGGTACTGCTCGCTCGCGCGCTGTTTGGCAAGCCGGACATTCTGCTGCTTGACGAGCCGACCAACCATCTGGATATTCAGGCGGTGCGCTGGCTGGAGGACTTCCTTGCGGACTTTGAGGGCACGGTTTTGGTCGTTTCGCATGACCGACACTTCCTCAACAATGTTTGTACGCATATCGTGGATATTGATTATGGCAAAATCAAGCTGTACGTCGGTAACTATGAGTTCTGGTATGAGTCCTCGCAGCTTATCCAGCGCATGATCAAGGATCAGAACCGCAAGAATGAGGAAAAAATTAAGGAGTTACAGAACTTCATTCAGCGCTTTGCAGCCAACAAGTCCAAGTCGCGTCAGGCGACCAGCCGCCGCAAGCTGATTGACAAGCTGACGGTCGAAGAACTGCCGGCGTCCTCGCGTCGTTATCCGTGGGTGTCGTTCGCGGCGGACCGCGAGGCAGGCAAGGATATTCTCGAAGTGCGCGGTATTTCCAAGACGATTGACGGCGAAAAAATTCTGGACAACGTATCCTTTATTGTGCGCCGTGGAGATAAGATTGCATTCATTTCGGATAACGAATTGGCGATGACCACGCTGTTCCAGATTTTGATGGGTGAGCTGAAACCGGACGAGGGCAGCTTCAAATGGGGCGTTACTACTTCGCAAAGCTATTTCCCAAAGGACAACAACGAGTTTTTTGAAGGTCACACCGAAAACATGCTGGATTGGATTGCACCATATTCGCGCACAGATACACTGGAGTCCACGCTGCGCGGCTTTTTGGGCCGTATGCTGTTCTCGGGCGATGATGTTTATAAGCCCGTGCGCGTGCTCTCGGGCGGCGAGAAGGTGCGCCTGATGCTTGCGCGCATGATGCTGTTCGGCTCAAATGTGCTGGTGATTGACCAGCCGACCAACCATCTGGATTTGGAATCCATTACCGCGGTCAACAACGGCGTGCGCGATTTTAAGGGCACGGTGCTGTTTGCTTCACATGACCATGAGTTTGTGCAGACCATTGCGACGCGCATCATTGAAATCCGTGATAAGGGTGTGCTGGATAAGGAATGCACATATGATGAGTTCCTTGAGTTCCGCGAAACCTATCAGGGTTAAATGAAAAAAGGGATATATGGCCTGCTCGTGCTGCTGGTGATGGCCGTGGCGGCCTATGTGTCAGCCTCCTTGCTGGGGTGGGGCTGTCCGGTGCAGCATTTCACCGGGATACCCTGTCCGGGATGTGGCTTATCGCGCGCGGCGTTCGCGTTGCTGCGGTTGGATTTTTGGACGGCCTTCCGGTATCATCCGATGATTTATGTGCTGCCGCCGGTTGTGCTGCTGGTTCTGTTCCGGAAAAAACCGCTGCTTGGCTCCCAAAAGCGGGAACGGATTTTCTTATGGGGCGTAATGGCGCTCTGGGCAGGCATCTGGATGGTACGATTGGCGATACGCGATCCACTGATTTGCGGCACCATGGCATGAGGCATTGCATTGT
>NZ_CALWUQ010000087.1 GCF_944384695.1 uncultured Agathobaculum sp.
TTCATTCGCCACAAATGAGCCGCCAGTCATGATGTAATGTTTTTTGGTGTAATCCACCCTCTATACATTACATCATGGAAGAAAATGCGGTGCGCAGCGCATTTGCCATGGCCTGTTCGGGTTCCACACCGTTGGCTTTTTCCTCTGTGAAGGCGTGCAGCAGGAAGATGGAATAATCCATCGAGCAGGCCAGCTGCAAAACCGCGCCGACCGCATTGGAAAGAAAGGAGATTTCCCCGAAAATGATGTTGGAGCCCATGTTGATGACGATGGCAATGCCGAGCACGGACAGAAACAGAACGGGTTCAAACCAGGAGGTGGTCGTGAGCGTCAAAATCAGAAAGATGATGATTACGGCAAGCACCATCACGCGCGCGACCTCAGCATTGATTGTCGGACCGAGGTTGGTATCCGAGACGGCAGAACCTGCCACCAGTCCGCGGTCCCCGACAATTTGTTCGATTGCCGCTACGGCTTTGTGTGTGCGCGAGGAGGAGTCTTTTTCCAAAAAGATGACATCCATGTAAGCATCGCCGTCTTTGTAATAGTCCTCGATGCCGGAATAGTCGATAAACAGACTGGAGCCATAGATGTTGGTGGTGGTATCACACCACATGACCATATCCACACCGTCCACTTCAGCGATGCGGTCCTTGATGTTTTTGGCTTCGTACAGCGTGACATCCTGCAGCATGACTCTTCCCATGCCGGGATACGTAAATTCCTCCTGCATAATATCCAGAGCCTGCGCGGAGGGGGAGGAATCCGGCAGGTATTTGGTTAAATCGTAGTTGACGCCGACCATAGGAATGCAAATCAGGCTGAGTATGACCAGAACGGCGAATACTTTTTCAATCTGTTTGCGCTTATGTATG
This sequence comes from uncultured Agathobaculum sp., assembly GCF_944384695.1. GTDB lineage: Bacteria > Bacillota > Clostridia > Oscillospirales > Butyricicoccaceae > Agathobaculum. Next base: position 876 of record NZ_CALWUQ010000087.1, read on the forward strand.
ATTAGGTCAACCGGGCGATGGCCTTCTTGTTTCAAATAAACACCAACTTTCCTGATAATAGATATTGTGTATAATTTTATTTCGTGATATAGTATAAGACAAAAGGATAACATACACAAGAATCAAATATAGCTATTATGAATGGAAATAAACAATAATAATAAAAATGTTCATTATCAAGCAAAAAGAATGGAGGGACAAACCATGCCGCAACAGGAGGATAAGCGTATTCGGCGGACAAAAAAACTGCTGCGTCAGGCGCTGACGCGACTGATGCAGCAAAAGGATTTTCAAAGCATTACCGTGACCGATGTGGTGCGTGAGGCGGATATAAACCGTGGTACATTTTATGCGCATTATCGGGACGTATATGACCTGCGCGAGCGGATTGAAGCGGAAATGATTGCGGATTTTCGCGGTATGATTGCCAGTCTGCGCCCCAGCGAGATTGCGACGTTGCAGCCGGTACTCAGCCGGGCAGTGGATTATCTGGAGGAAAACCGGGAAATTGTCACGGCACTCATCAAGGTCAGCGGCGTGGAAGGGTTTGGGAAAAAACTGATTGGCGTATTGGAGGAGTGCAGGCTGGAAGGAATGCCATATCGCAGTGTGGAGGATGTATATGTGGCGCGCTTTGTTGCGATGGGGGTCGTGGGGATGCTGGAAAAGTGGATTACCGAGGCGCAGCCGATTCCTAAAAATGAGATGATTGCATTGATGGCAAAGGTGTTGGCGCCGCTGATGCAGTGATGGGTTGCAAAATGAAAAAAACGGAGAAGGACAGTTGTTGTACTTCTCCGTTTTGGCTGTGAGAACTTATTTGCTGTGCAGAACAAACTCGGCCAACCGCTCGGTTGCGTCCGGATGTGCAATGGCCTGCATGGTTTGACGTACAGTTTGCAGACGAACCGGGTTTCGGAATAGCTCATACACGGCTTCGTCGATGGGGAAGTGCTTGGTAATCAGAGCTGCCATGCCGTTGTTTACCAGAAATTCTACGTTGCGTTCCTCGTGTCCGGGAATCGGGTCGACCAGCAGCATCGGCAGATTCTTGGCCAGCGCTTCCGATACGGTCAGGCCGCCCGGCTTGGAAACGATGCAGTCGGATGCGCTCATCATCACCTCAACATTGTGCACAAAGCCGTATGGCTTGACCACACAGTTGCCCTCATAACGGGAGGCGAATTGCTCAACGCGCAGCTGCATTTTCTTATTGTTGCCGCAAACCACGAGCAGCTGCAGCGGAATGCCGATGGAGGTCAGCTTTTCCAGAATCTTCACATGGTCGGCATAGCCCATGCTGCCGCCCATGAGGAGCAGTGTGCGCATGTTCGGATTGATGCCGAGCTGGTCTGCGGCATCCTTCCGGGACAGGGTTTGGTTGAATTTTGGGTGCACCGGGATGCCGAAGGGCAGGATGCGGCGCTCTGGAATACCACGCTTAATGCAGCGGAAGGTCAGTAGCTCGCTTGCCGTGACGATATACTGCACACGCGGCACATCCTCCCAATAGGGATGCAGGGTGTAGTCGGTCACGATGCCAATGGTCGTAATATCATTAAGTTTTTTGCGTTTTTTCAGTTCATCGACCATTTGCGCTGCAAAAATATGCGTGCAAATAATGATGTCGGGCGCGTAGCCTGCGAGCACCTTGGCGAATTTGGAAGCACCCAGCGCATTGATGATGTTGATGATGCTGGGGGCACTGGAAAAATAGCTTGCACCGTTGTTTTCGGCAAGCTGGTATACCAGACGGTATAGCGTTTGCATATGCTTGGACGAAAACAGATAGCCTTTATCAATGGTGTTCTTAATCAGATTGCTGATATAGGCATACACATCCAGCGTATGCACCTCCGCGCCTTTGCTGGTCAGCATATCGCCGATGGCTTTGGCGGTGGCATGGTGACCATAGCCTGCGGTGACGGATAAAATCAATACTCTCATAACCGGTTTTCTCTCCTTGTTCAAGAGTTATTTTACCGCATCGCCGCGGAAAATGCAAACCAAACTGTCATCAGGAGGCAGGATGTTCATGGGACAGGGCAAGGTAAGCGTCGAGCACCTGCTGTTCAAGCGCTTTGCGCAGCGCGCCGCCGACCGGATGGGCGATATCACGGAAGCGGCCGTCGGGCATGCGGCGGGATGGCATGGCAAGGAACAGCCGGTCCTGTCCGGCGATGATTTTGATATCGTGCACCGCCAGCACGCCGTCGAAGGTGACGGAAACCAGCGCTTTGAGTTTGCCGGAAGTTTCAATATGACGGAATTTAATGTCGGTGATTTCCATGGAATACTCCTTTTTTCGGTCGGAACAGGGATTTAGTTTGTTTGACTCTTTTCATTTTAACAAAACTATACTATAATATACCTTGTCTGGTAAGAATAAATAGTAAGCCGTAGGACAACGGGAGAGCGTTGCGTCTCGGCGGAAAGTACAAAATGGGAGGCTGTAGGGAAATGGCCCTGTCTATCAAGCCCTATATTGAGAATAAGGAAAGAATACACCTGATTGGCATCGGCGGTGTGTCGATGAGCTCTTTGGCGGAATTGCTGCTGAATCAAGGCGTGCCGGTGAGCGGCTCCGACCGGCTGAAAACCGATGTAACAGCCCGTCTGGAGGCACTGGGCGCGAGAATCATTTATGAGCACAAGGCGGAAAATGTGGAAGGCGTATCGCTTATCGTGCGTACGGCCGCTGTGCATGACGATAATCCGGAAGTTGCCCGCGCGCATGAGCTTGGTATTCCGGTGATGGAGCGCGCAGAAGCGTGGGGACACCTGATGCGCGACTACGAAAATGTGGTATGTCTGGCCGGCACGCACGGCAAGACTACGTCCACTTCCATGATGACGCTGATGACGATGGAAGCGCAGATGGACCCGACCGTGATGGTCGGCAGCCATCTGCCCGCGATTGGCGGCACGCTGCGTATCGGCGGCAAAGGATGCTTTGTGGCGGAAAGCTGCGAATACTGCAATTCCTTCCTGTCTTTTGCGCCGACGGTCGCTGTGGTGCTCAATGTGGAAGAGGATCATCTGGACTTTTTCAAGGATATCAATGATATCATTCATTCGTTCCGTGCGTTTGTCGAGCTGACGCCGATGAACGGCCTTGTGGTTGTCAATGGGGACGACCCGAATGCGATGCGCTGTGTCGATGGTTTGGATCGCCATATTCGTACTTTTGGACTCAATGCGGGTGCACAGGTGCGCGCAACGGATATCAGCGATGTCAACGGCTACTATCGGTTTACCGTGCTGGTGGATGGCAAGCCCTATGCGAAGGTAGAGCTTTCCGTTCCCGGCCGGCACAATATGCTCAATGCGCTGGCGTGCTGTGCTGCGGCGGAATTCCTTGGTGTGCCGGGTCCCGCAGCGGAGCAGGGACTGAATCGCTTTACCGGGTCCTCACGCCGGTTTCAGCTGGTTGGCAAAATGCCGAACGGTGCAACCGTAGTGGATGACTATGCGCACCATCCGAGTGAGATGAAGGCCACTTTGTCTACGGCGCGGGAAATGCATTTTGATCGGATTCTGTGCGCGTTCCAGCCGCACACCTATACACGCACCAAGGCGCTGTTTGACGAATTTGTAGAAGCGCTGCGCATGTGTGACCAGGCGGTGCTGGCGCCGATTTATGCGGCGCGTGAGCAGAATACGATTGGGATCTATTCCTCCGATTTGGCGAAGGAAGTGCCGGGCGCGATTGCGCTGGACAGCTTTGAGGAAATTGCGGATTACCTGCGGCGGGAGGCGGGGCCGAATGACCTTGTACTGACCATGGGCGCGGGGAATATCAATGCAGTTGGCCCCATGCTTATCAAATAATTTGTGAAAGCGCTGCGAAGAAATCTTCGCAGCGCTTTTTAGCGGTGTGCGCAAAATGCTTGCCGGCTGCAAAAAAACTCTCAAATTAACTTGACAAAAAGCATAAAATGGTGCATACTGATAGCACAAAGAGTTATGCAATTTGTATAATATAAGTCGGTAAGGAGGGTGCGTTATGAATAACAATTTGATTATCACCATTGGCCGTGAATATGGTACCGGAGGCAGGGAGATCGGCCAGAAACTCGCGCTCCGCCTTGGCATTCCTTTTTATGACCGGGAACTGATTACCCGCGCAGCGAAAAAGACCGGTTTTGACGAAAAGCTGTTTGAGCAGCTCGACAAGCGTGCAACCAACAGCTTCCTCTATTCGCTGACCATGTTCGGCTCGGTTGGCCTGAACGGCATGAGCCTGACCGATCAGTTATATCTGGCGCAGTCCAACATTATCCGTGAAATGGCGGAGGATTCGTCGTGCGTCGTAGTCGGTCGTTGTGCGGATCATGTGCTGCGCGACTTCCCGAATAAGTTTGATTTCTTTATCCACGGTTCGATTGAGGACCGCGTCAAACGGATTCAGACCTGTGGCGACTATGAGATTGAAGGCAAGACCCCTGAGGCCGCGCTCGAAAAGATGGATAAGCAGCGTTCTACATACTATAATTACTATACCGGCAAGGTATGGGGCAAGTGCGATCATTATGACCTGTGCATTAACGCAGGCCGCTTGGGTGTTAAATATTCGACGGATATTATTTTGGAGTATGTCAACCGTCTGAAGAAATAATGTTTCGGTTTGGGAGAGAAAAGAGA
>NZ_CALWUQ010000088.1 GCF_944384695.1 uncultured Agathobaculum sp.
GACCACCGAGGGCAAGGACAACGTGTTCCAGATGTGCTTTGCCGACCCGAACCAGGGCACCGCTTCCGCAGACTATATCGCGGACCAGCAGCTCGGCACCAAGATTGCAATCATCTGGAAGAATGACGATGTTTACTCTACCGGCATCCACGACAAGTTCGTTGCCGAGGCGCAGGCAAAGGGCCTGAATATCGTTTCCGAAACCACTTTCACCGACGCTTCCGCGACCGACTTCTCGGTACAGCTGAACGATGCGAAGGATAAGGGCGCAGATTTGGTGTTCCTGCCGATGTACTACACTCCGGCATCCCTGATTCTGACGCAGGCCAACTCCATGGGCTATGCGCCGAAGTTCTTCGGCGTGGACGGCATGGACGGCATTCTGGGCGTTGAGAATTTCGACACCAGCCTGGCTGAGGGCGTTATGCTGCTGACTCCGTTCAATGCGGACGCCACCGACGACAAGACCGTTTCCTTCGTCACCAAGTATCAGGAAGCTTACGGCGAGGTTCCGAACCAGTTCGCAGCGGACGCTTATGACTGCATTTACGCTTACGCGCAGGCACTCGAGGCTGCCGGTGCAACGCCGGATATGTCCAACGAAGAGCTGTGCGACGCGATGATTGAGCAGTTCACCTCCATGACCTTCAATGGTCTGACCGGCGAGAACATGACCTGGGATACCACCGGTGCGGTTTCCAAGAGCCCGAAGGGCATGGTCATCGAGAACGGCGCATACGCAGGTATGTAAAAACACTTCTAAGGGGAACACCATCTCCTTGGATACCGCAAATGGTGTGCGCGGCGCGCACCCGAACACAAAAGACGCAAGTGAGAAGCAAAGGAGGGCGCCGCATTTCGCGACGGCCCTCCTTTGTCTATTTTCCCGTTTACCGGCATTATGGGGTGGGGCGACGGCTTGACCGGCATCGCCAAGCCACCGCCCCATCCCACAAACGGACAAGAGAAATGAAAAAGATTTGAGGTGTATGAAACCATGAGCTTTCTCAATCATCTGATAAACGGCATCAGTCTGGGAAGCATTTACGCAATCATCGCGTTGGGATACACGATGGTTTACGGCATTGCCAAAATGCTGAACTTTGCGCATGGCGACGTCATTATGGTCGGCGGCTATATGTGCTTCTGCGCCACGACCTATCTGGGCTGGCCGCCGATTGCAGGCGTGCTGCTGGCGGTCGTGGTCTGCACGGTGCTGGGCGTGGTCATCGAGCGGCTCGCGTACAAGCCGCTGCGTATGGCGCCCTCGCTGGCTGTACTGATTACCGCAATCGGCGTTTCCTACTTTTTGCAGAACGCGGCGCTGCTCATCTGGGGCTCGAGTACGAAGAGCTTTTCTTCTGTGGTCGGCGGCGACCCGATTCAGCTGTTCGGCGGTCAGCTCACCATCACGCGCGTAACGATTGTCACGATTGTGGCGTGCATTGTTATCATGATTGCATTGACGCTGTTCACCGGCAAGAGCAAGATGGGCACGGCGATGCGTGCGGTGTCCGAGGATAAGGGCGCGGCGCAGCTGATGGGCATCAATGTCAACACGACCATTTCGCTGACCTTTGCCATCGGTTCGGGCCTTGCTGCCATTGCGGGCGTGCTGCTCTGCTCGGCTTATCCGACCCTGCTGCCGACGACCGGCTCCATGCCCGGCATCAAGGCGTTCACCGCAGCCGTATTCGGCGGCATCGGCTCGATTCCGGGCGCGCTGCTGGGCGGCATCCTGCTGGGCGTGATTGAGATTTTTGCCAAGGCATACATTTCCACCCAGCTTTCGGATGCAATCGTGTTCGCAGTGTTGATTGTCGTGCTGCTGGTCAAGCCGGACGGCCTGCTCGGCAAGCGCGTAAGTGAAAAGGTATAAGGGGGCGGAAACAATGAACAAACTGAAAAAGTATGCCGCCTCCCGCAGCGGACGCGATACGCTGCTGTCCTTTGGCATTGTCATTGTCGCATTCGTTGTGGTGCAGGCGCTGGTGCTCACCGGCAGCATCTCCAGCTCGATGAAGGGCCTGCTGGTGCCGATTTGCGCCTATATCATTATGGCGGTGTCGCTGAACCTGACGGTCGGCATTCTGGGCGAGCTGTCGCTCGGCCACGCGGGCTTTATGTCGGTCGGCGCGTTTTCCGGCATTGTAGTGACCACAAGTTTGGCGGATTCGGTTCCGTCCGGCGTGGTGCGTCTGATTCTGGCCATTATCGTGGGCGCAATCTGTGCCGCCATTGCGGGCGTAATCGTCGGTGTGCCGGTGCTGCGCCTCAAGGGTGACTATCTGGCCATCGTGACGCTGGCGTTCGGTGAGATTATCAAGAATATCATCAATGTGCTGTATATCGGCAAGGACGCTTCCGGCCTGCACATCAGCATTCTGGAGCAGAAATTCCAGCTTGCAGACGGCGGCAAAATGATTATCAACGGGCCGATGGGTGTATCGGGCGTAGAAAAGCTGTCCAGCTTCACCTCGGGCTTTGTGCTGATTCTCATTACGCTCTTTATCATCCTTAATCTGATTAACAGCCGTTCGGGCCGCGCCATCATGGCGGTGCGCGACAACAAGATTGCGGCCGATTCCATTGGTATTTCCACGACGCATTATAAGCTGATGGCCTTTGTCATCTCCGCGGCGTTCGCGGGTATGGCGGGCGCGCTGTATGCGATGAACTACTCGACCATCACGGCGGCCAAGTTTGACTTTAACACGTCCATCCTGATTCTGGTATTCGTCGTATTGGGCGGATTGGGCAACATCTGGGGTTCGATTGTCGCTGCAACCCTGCTCACGCTGCTGCCTGAGCTGCTGCGCGCGGTGAATAACTATCGTATGCTCATCTACGCAATCCTGCTGATTGCAATGATGCTGTTCAACAACTCCTCGCTCAAGGAGCGTCTGCTCGAAAAGCGCGCCATGAAGCAGATGGAAAAGCTGGAGAAAAATGAAAAGGAGGGCGCGTGACCATGGCAATGCTGGAAGTTACTTCGCTGGGCATTTCCTTCGGCGGCCTGCGCGCCGTCGATGAGCTGAGCATGAAAATCGAAGAGGGCGGTCTGGTCGGCCTGATTGGGCCGAACGGCGCGGGCAAAACGACCGTGTTCAACATGCTGACCGGCGTATATCGCCCGACTGACGGCGGTATCCGTCTGGACGGACAGAACCTGATTGGTAAAAAGCCGCACGACATCTGTAAGATGGGTGTGGCGCGCACGTTCCAGAACATCCGCCTGTTCGCCAACCTGTCTGTGCTGGACAATGTTAAAACCGGTCTGCACAACGAGATAACCTACACGCTGGCGGAAAGCCTGCTGCACCTCGGCTCCTATCGCAAGAAAGAGCACGCGATGGACGGGCGCGCGATGGAGCTGCTGGATGTATTCGGTCTGGGAAGCGTCGCGGATTACAAGGCAGCGAATTTGCCGTACGGCAAGCAGCGCAAGCTGGAGATTGCACGTGCGCTGGCAACCGACCCCAAGCTGCTGCTGCTCGACGAGCCGGCGGCGGGCATGAACCCGAACGAGACCGAAGAGCTGATGGAGACCATCGAGCTGGTGCGCAAAAAGTTCGGCGTGACCGTGCTGCTGATTGAGCACGACATGAAGCTGGTTTCTGGCATTTGCGAATACCTGTATGTGCTCAATTTCGGCCGCCTGCTGGCGGAGGGCACGCCGTCCGAAGTGCTCAAAAACCCGGAGGTCGTTACGGCCTACCTCGGCGAATAAGAAAGGAGGAAACCAACCAATGGCAATGCTGGAAGTCAAGGACATTAACGTGTATTACGGTCTGATTCATGCGCTGCGCGATGTTTCCTTCGAGGTAAACGAGGGCGAGGTCGTCGCGCTGATTGGTGCGAACGGCGCGGGCAAGACCACGACGCTGCATACGATTACCGGTCTGCTGCCGTCCAAGGGCGGTACAGTGACCTTTGAAGGTAAGGATATCACCAAAAAGCCCGGCCACGAAATCGTGCGTTTGGGTATGAGCCACGTGCCGGAAGGCCGTCGCGTATTTTCGGGGCTGACCGTGCGGGAAAACCTCAAGATGGGTGCGTATACCCGTCCGAAGGGCGAGGTTGAATCCTCCCTTGCGGAGGTGTATAAGCGTTTCCCGCGTCTGGAGGAGCGCAAAAACCAGCCCGCGGGCACGCTGTCCGGCGGCGAGCAGCAGATGCTGGCTATGGGCCGTGCGCTGATGGCCAAACCGCGCATCCTGCTGCTGGATGAGCCGTCGATGGGCTTGTCCCCGCTGTTCGTCGGCGAGGTGTTCAAAATCATTCAAGAGGTTTCGGCGGCGGGTACGACTGTGCTGCTGGTTGAGCAGAACGCGAAGAAAGCGCTGTCGATTTCCGACCGTGCTTATGTGCTGGAAACCGGCAAGATTGTCAAGACCGGCAAGGCGTCCGACCTGCTGAACGATGACGCAATCAAAAAGGCATATCTGGGTGAATAAGGGGGAACACGTATGAAGCCGTACATTATCACCATCGCCCGACAGTATGGTTCGGGCGGCAAGACGGTTGGCAAAATGCTGTCCGACCGGCTGCATATCCCGTTTTACAACCGAGAAATCATCACGATGGCATCCGAAGACAGCGGCATCAACGCCATGCTGTTTACGGATGAACGCCTCAAGCCTGATTTGATTACCCGTCTGAAAAGCCGGTATAAGGGCGATTTGCCGTTGCCGAGCGATTCCTCTAAGGCCTATCTGCGCGACGATGCCCTGTTTGATTATCAGGCAAAAATCATTCGTAAGCTGGCCGATCAGGGTCCGTGTGTGCTGATTGGGCGCTGCGCGGATTATGTGCTCAAGGGCCGTCCGGATGTGGTGCGCGTGTTTGTGCATGCGGACGCGGATTTTTGTCTGGAACAGGCGATGAAGGTGGATTCATTGCCGGAGGATCAGGTCGTGCGCAAGATTGCGGAGATTGACGACTACCGTGCGAAATACTACAAGCATCATACCGGCCATGACTGGTATGATGCACGCAACTACGATCTGTCGCTCAACAGCGGTGTGCTGGGCTTTGACGGCGTGGTAGAGGAAATTGTACAATATATGGAAGTGCGCTCTCAGTTCCAGAAGTAAAGAAAATACGCCCTGTGCCATTGGCGCAGGGCGTATTTTGCAGAGAAAAAAACGAGGAATGGAAAAACAAAGAAAAATGGTAAATGTCAAGAGTAAATGCGAAAAAAGTCAAAAATATTTTATAAGGCCCCGCTGAGG
>NZ_CALWUQ010000089.1 GCF_944384695.1 uncultured Agathobaculum sp.
GGCGCAGATGCGCCTGCCGCAGCACGGCTTCATCCGCCAGCACTGTCTGCGGCGTACCGTCGGCAAGGATGCGCCCCGCGGAAAACACCACCGCGCGCGTTGCCCACCGAAAAGCAAAATCCATGTCATGCGTGGAAATGAGCAGCGTCCGCCCCTCGTCCGACAGCCGGGCAAGCACGCGCTCCAGCCGTTCCTCCCCCGCGGGGTCGAGCGACGCGGCCGGTTCGTCCAGCAGGATAATCTCGCTCTCCATCGCCAGAATGTCCGCAATCGACACTCGCTTTTTCTCCCCGCCGGACAAATCGTGCGGCGGACGCGCACGAAACGCCTGCAAGTCCATATAATCCAGCGCATGGTCGACGCGCCGCGCGACCTCGTCCCGCGGCAGGCGCAGGTTCATCGGCCCAAACGATACCTCGGCGGCGACGGTCGAGGCAATAATCTGGTCGTCCGCATTCTGAAACACGATTCCGACCCGCTCGCACAGCGTTTTGCGGGTCTTTTTGTCAACCGGCTTGCCATCCAACAGGATTTGACCGCTCTCCGGCGTCAGTACCCCGTTCAGGCACAGGAAAAAGGTCGACTTGCCCGCCCCGTTCGGGCCGAGCACCGCGATGCGCTCGCCCGGATACACATCGAGCGATACGCCGTCCAGCGCAGGCGCGCCGGAATCATAGCAAAACCGCAGGTCGTCCGCCTGCAAAATCGGCTGCATCCGTCTTTCCCCTCCTTTTATATGATGGCAAGCGCCAAAAGCACCGCCCAGAACAGCAGCATCCAGACGATTTGCGCGCCGCGCACCGGTTTCTCCTCTTCCATGAAGCGCAAGTCCCCGTCATAGCCGCGCGCGGCCATCGCGTCCGCATAGACGCGCGACCGGCGCAGCGCCAGCACCAGCAGGTTGCCCGCCGTTCCACCGAACGAGCGGCACGAGGTGCGGAAATCCCGCCAGCCCAGCCGCGCGCCCGCAGCCTGCCGCATGCGTCCGTACATATCCAGTAGCACAAACACAAAGCGGTAAATGAGATACATCAGCTCGCACAGCAGCGGCGGCAGATGCGCGCGGCGCAGCACCTCCACCAGTTCGCACGCGGCGGTCGTCAGCGCCAGCAGATACATGGCGCTGACCGCGCCCAGCGCCTTGAGAACGAGCGCTGCGGCAAAGCGGATGCTTTCCGCGCTGGCACACACAAAAAACCACGGCAGGCGCATGCTCCAGTCGCCCGCAGGCACGGCGGCGATATCCCACGCGACCGCCGCGCCGCCCAGCAGCAGAAAGGCCAGCGGCACGAGCAGCAGACCGATATAGTCGTGCAGCGGCAGCTTTCCCTTGCTTTTTTGCAGCGCCGCCAGCGAGAGAATGACCACGCCGGACACCGCCGGGCGGTCGGCCGCAAGGCACAAAATCAGCGTACCCACCGCCAATACGGTTTTAAACGCCGGATTCCAGCCGCGCATCCCGGATTGATACGCCAGCCGGTCGATAGAGCGCGGGCCGTGTCCATGCCGGTGTTTCATGCGCTGCCCCCTCCTTTGCAATATGAGACATTGTATCGTCCGGACCGGGGTTTGTCAACCGGATGCACCCGCCTTAAAATTTTTGGTGAATGTGCGCGAATAAATTGTCATCCTGCGTGAAATATCGTATAATAAAGACAAAACGTTCGGCTCCCCCGCCGCGTGCCGTCGCACGGGGTCGGCCTTTGCTTGGAAACAAACAAGGAGGATATCCATGAACACCATCAATCCCCAGAACTGGAAAGCGGACCTGCCCGCCTTCCGTGAAAAGACCGCGGCGTTTTATGCAGGAGAAATCAAAGTCGGTGAATACAAGGGCTTTTCCGGCTACTACGGCAGCTATGCCCAGAAGGGCGGCAAGGCCAGCATGCTGCGCCTGCGCATGCCCGCAGGCCGTGTCACCCGCGACAAGCTGGCATTCGTTGCGCAGATGATTCGCACCTATGCCGTTGCGCGTGCGCACTTCACCACCTGCCAGACCATCCAGCTGCACGACCTTGGCCCGGACACGGTGTGCGCCATTATGGAGCAGGCGCTCGACGCAGGCATCGTGACCATGGGCGGCGGCGGCGACTTCCCCCGCAACGTCATGTGCTCCCCGCTTTCCGGCGTGCAGAAGGACGAGTATTTCGACACGCTGCCGTGGGCGGAGGCCGCAGGCAATTACCTGCTGGGCTTCATCAAGGCCGAAAAGATGCCGCGCAAGCTCAAGGTCTGCTTTTCCAACTCCCCGGCCAACCAGACGCACGCGACCTATCGTGACCTCGGCTTTGTCGCCCGTCCGGACGGCAAGTTCGATGTATACAGCGCCGGCGGTCTGGGCAACAACCCGCGCTTCGGCGTCAAGGTCGGAGAAGCGGTGGAACCCGCGCAGATTCTGTATTATATCAAGGCCATGTGGCTGACCTTCCGCGCCTATGGCAACTACGAGAACCGCGGCAAGGCCCGCACCCGCTATATGGTAGAGGCGCTGGGCGGACCGGAAAACTACGCCAAGGCGTTCCGCGAAAAGCTCGACGAGGTCTACGCTTCCGGCGAGGAGCTGACGCTTTCGGTCGCGCCGCAGGAAATCGCCAAGACCGGCGACGGCACGACAGCCGGCGGCCCCCGCGTCATCGAGCAGAAGCAGCCCGGCCTGTACACGGTTGTATGGCACCCGCTCGGCGGTCAGCCCGCGCCTGAAACGCTGTGCGCGCTCAGCGATTTGCTGCAGGAGATGCCGGACACGGAATTGCGCCTTGCGCCGGATGAGGCCGCTTATATCGTCAACCTGACCGGTGCAGAAGCGGAAAAGGTACTGGCTGCCACGGCGGACAGCGCCCGCACGCTGTTCGAGACCTCGGTCAGCTGCATCGGCGGCACGACCTGTCAGGTCGGCATGCGCGACTCGCAGGGTCTGCTCGCCGCGTGCATTGCAGCGGTGCGCGAGGCAAACCTGCCGGACGGCGCGCTGCCCCAGATGCATGTTTCCGGCTGCGCATCCTCGTGCGGCACGCACCAGACCGGCGCCATCGGCTTCCGCGGTGCGTCTAAGCTGGTGGACGGCAAGCCGCAGTCCGCTTTCACGCTGTTTGTCGGCGGCTGCGATTTGCAGGGCAAGGAAACGATGGGCCGCGAACTGGGCGCCATCCTGGAAAGCGAAATCCCCGCATTTCTGGTCGAGCTGGGCAAAACCGTCGCCACTTCCGGCAAGGACTTTGCCGCTTGGCGGGAGAGCGACCCCGAAGGCATCGACCGCATTGCCGCACCCTATCTGGCCTGATTCCATGGAAATGAAAAATGCGCCGCAGGATACGTCCTGCGGCGCATTTTTTTAGGATTTTAGGCAATCAAAAACACAAAACACTATCAGCCGTGCAGATATTCCTGCAAGGTGGCGCGCACCGCGCCCGGACCGGCAATCAGCTTGCCGAACATGGTTTCAATCTTGTCGGCCAGACCGTTTTCCACCAAATCAGCCGCAAAGACCGCCGTGTTGGACAAAATTGGGCGCAGCTTGTCGCCTACGCTCTCGGGCTTGCCCAGCTCGATGCCCGCCAGCTGCTGCTGAAGCGTTTCGAGCATCGGGTCGGAGGAAACCTCCATGGTTTCGCCCTTGTCATCCACGCCGAGCAGATAACGCAGCCAGCCCGCAATCGCAAGCGGGATGAACGTCAGGCTCTTAACGTCCAGCTTGTCGGATGCGATATAGCTCTTGATGGTTTCGCCAAAGCGAATCGGAATCTTCTGGGAGGTATCGGTCGCGATGCGCTGCGGGGTGTCCGGGATGAACGGGTTCGGGAAACGCTGGCCCACGACCTCCGCGATGAAGTCCGCGGGCTTGATGATGCCCGGGTCGGTGACGACCGGCATGCCCTCGTCGTAGCCGATGTGCTCGATGAGTCCCTTCAGCTCGGTGTCCTGCATCTCCGCGGCAATGCTGGTGTAGCCCAGCAGGCAGCCGTAGACCGCCAGCGCGGTGTGCAGGGGATTGAGGCAGGTCGTGACCTTCATGCGCTCGGTCTTGTTGACCGTATCGCGGTCGGTCATGTAGACGCCCGCCTTTTCGAGCGCCGGACGGCCGTTCGGGAAGTTGTCCTCCACGACCAGATACTGCGGAATCTCCGCGTTGACAAACGGCGCGATAAAGGTGTTGCGGCCGGTGACGATGGGTTCCATGTCCTCAATGCCATCTGCCAGCAACGCATTTTCCACTTCCTTGGCCGGACGCGGGGTAATCTTGTCAATCATGCTCCACGGGAAGGCGACGCGGCTCTCGTCCTGCATATACGCGGCAAAGCCCTCGTCCACCAGACCGTTTTTCTGCCATGCATCTACGACCTCGAGCACGCTGCCGCGCAGCTTCTCACCGTTGTGCGAGCAGTTGTCCATGCTCGCCAGCGCAATCGGGTACGCGCCCGCCTTGTAGCGCTCGTACATGAGCGCCGCGACCATGCTCATCGCGTGGCGTGCGCCGGACGGGCCGGCCTTCATGTCCTCGACGACCACCGGCATCAGCTCGCCTTTGATGTTGCGCAGCGCATAGCCCTTTTCGGTGATGGTGAAGCTGACCATCTGCAAAGAGGGATTGACGAAAATTTTACGCAGCTTGCCCATCTCGGCCGCGTCCGTGCTGTCCGCGCACACGCTGTCCGCGATGGAGGCGACGATTTCCCGCTCGGTCGTGCCGTCCGGCTTGAGGCCGACCATCATGGTCAGCTCGTCGTGCGGCTTGTAAATCTTCTTGATGATGTCGTAGTCGAAGGTGTCGCCCGCGATGATACCGCAAGTGGCCTCGCCTGCGTTCAGCAGGCGCTGCTGCAACATCGCCACAAAGCCGCGGAAGATGTTGCCCGCGCCGAAATGCACCCAAACCGGGGTTTCCGCGGTCTGCGCGCGCATCTTCTGCACGTCAAACTGCGGCAGTTTGACGCCGACCGCTTCCCAGCCCGCCTTATCCTGCAACGCTTCCAGACAGAGTTTCAAAGGTACCATTCCTTTCTATTGCAACGATATGTGTGGAAACCGCTTACTTCGCCAGCGACTTTTCGCATGCCTCAAACAGGCCGTTGAGGTAAGAAGCGCCCAGCGCGCGGTCATACAGGCCGTAACCCGGCTTGCCGGTCTCGCCCCAAATCATGCGGCCATGGTCGGGACGAACATAACCGTCAAAGCCGGTCTCGACCAGCGCCTTGACAATCTCGTACATATCCAGGCTGCCGCAGCTG
>NZ_CALWUQ010000090.1 GCF_944384695.1 uncultured Agathobaculum sp.
AAAATTCTGTCCATGTACGCCAAAGGTATGACCACCAGCGACATTGAAGCTCACATTCAGGACATCTACGGCATTTCCGTCTCGGACAGCACGGTCAGCCGAATTACGGACAAGATTTTGCCCGTCGCCAAAGAGTGGCAGCAGCGGCCTTTGGAGCCCGTCTACGCCGTGGTATTTCTGGATGTCATCCACTATCATGTACGCAGAGAAGGGCAGATCGTGAAGAAAGCAGTGTACATTGCCATTGGAGTCATCCTGGATGGTCGGAAAGACGTCCTGGGGATGTGGGTTGGTGAAAACGAGAGCGCCAAGTTTTGGGCCACTGTCCTCAATAGCCTGAAAAACCGGGGGGGGTAGTGGATATTTTCATTGCCTGCACGGACAATTTGGCGGGGTTTGGCGCGGCGATTCATGCCAACTTCCCACAGACCGAGCTTCAGAACTGTATCATCCACCAGCTGCACAATTCCAGCAAGTATGTGTCCTACAAGGACCTGAAGGCCCTTATGGCCGAGATCTGAAGGTGGTCTATGCTGCCGTGGATGAGCAGGCAGCCCTGGATGCTCTAGACGCCTTTGTGGAGCGTTGGGACAAGAAATACCCGAAAATCTCTCGGTCCTGACGATCCGACTGGGCCAATCTCAGCACCTATTTCAAGTACCCCCGGAGGTGCGCAGACTGATCTATACCACCAACATCATCGAGGGTTTCAACCGCCAGTTACGCAAGGTGACCAAGGCCAAGTCCCGTCTTTCCCACCGATGACAGCCTGGTGAAAATGCTGTATCTGGGTATGATGGATATTACGAAAAAATGGACTGGACGGCGGCAGGACTGGAGCCTGATCCACGCTCAGATGGCGATCTATTTTGCCGAGCGTATGCCTGAGTAACACTGCCGGGCCCGGATGTCAAGGACAAGATAAACAGCTCCGCTATCCTTGACATCCACCCCAACCGGCGTTATGATGCCAACAAGGCGGCAACCGGATTTTCCCGGCTACCGCCCTGAATAAATTTTGCTCTATTCGCACCTCAAATGGTGTTTACACGGAATTTGGGATTGGCCCCCGGCGTCTTTTTGTTTGCATATGAAAACGCCCCGCCGACCAGCGGGGCGTTCGTATTGCGGATTATTGCTGGTTCTTGATGTATTCGTCCATCGCGGCAGCAGCGCGCTTGCCTGCGCCCATGGCGAGGATAACGGTGGCAGCGCCGGTGACAGCGTCACCGCCGGCGAACACACCGTCCTTGGATGTGATGCCGTGCTCATCGTCTGCAATGATGCAGCCCTTGCGGTTGGTGTCCAAACCGGGCGTGGTGTGACGAATCAGCGGATTCGGGCTGGTACCGATTGCGGCAATGACGCAGTCCAAATCGAGCGTAAACTCGCTGCCCTCGACCGGCACCGGACGGCGGCGGCCGGATTCATCCGGCTCGCCCAGCTCCATCTGCTGGCACTTCATGCCGGTCACGTTATAGTTTTCATCCGACAGCACTTCGAGCGGCGCGGTCAGGAACTTGAAGATGATGCCCTCTTCCTTGGCGTGATGGATTTCCTCCAGACGGGCGGGCAGCTCCTTCTCCGAGCGGCGATAAACAATGTAAACATCTTCCGCGCCCATGCGCTTGGCGCAGCGCGCCGCGTCCATGGCGACGTTGCCGCCGCCGACAACTGCAACCTTGTGCGCGTGGAAAATCGGGGTGTCCGATCCATCCTTGTAGGCCTTCATCAGGTTGATACGGGTCAGGTACTCGTTGGCCGAGTATACGCCGTTTGCGTTCTCGCCCGGCACGCCGAGGAAGGACGGCAGGCCTGCACCCGAACCGACAAAGATTGCTTCGTAGCCGTCGGCAAACAGCTCGTCGATGGTCTCCGAGCGGCCGACCACAAAGTTCAGCACAAATTCAACGCCGAGGTCTTTGAGTGTGTCGATTTCCTTCTGCACAATTTCCTTGGGCAGACGGAATTCGGGAATGCCGTACATCAGCACGCCGCCCGCGGTGTGCAGCGCTTCAAATACAGTCACTTCGTAACCCATACGCGCCAAATCGCCCGCGCAGGTCAGGCCGGCAGGGCCGGCGCCGACGATTGCACACTTATGGCCGTTGGAAGCGGGCTTTACCGGCTTCTCTTCGCCATGCTCACGCGCGTAATCTGCGACAAAGCGCTCCAGACGGCCGATGGCCACCGGCTCGCCCTTGATGCCGCGCACGCACGTCTGCTCGCACTGTGTCTCCTGCGGGCATACACGGCCACAGACCGCCGGCAGGGCAGAGGTCTCTTTAATCTTGGCGGCAGCTTCGAGGAACTTGCCCTCGGCGACCAGCGCGATGAACTCAGGGATTTTGACCTGTACCGGGCAGCCGGTGATGCAGGGCTTATGCTTGCAGTTGAGGCAGCGCTGTGCTTCCTCGATTGCCATTTCCGGCGTATAGCCGAGCGTTACTTCATCAAAATTCTTATTGCGCACGTCCGGCGCCTGCTCGGGCATGGGCATCTTGTTCGGATTCATATTCGGCATTGTTACTTGACCTCCATCTTGAACAGGTTGCAGTGCTCCTCGCGGCGTTCCACTGCCTGCTTTTCCTGTGCCTTGTACATGGCGCCGCGGCGCATTGCACTGTCAAAATCGACAAGATGGCCGTCAAAGTCCGGACCGTCGACACAGGCGAATTTGGTCTCTCCGCCGACCGTCAGACGGCAGCCACCGCACATGCCGGTGCCGTCGACCATGATGGTGTTCATCGAGACGATGGTCTTGATGCCGTAAGGGCGGGTGACTTCGGAAACAAATTTCATCATAATCATCGGGCCGATGGCGATGACTGCATCATACTGGTTGCCTGCGTCAATGAGTTCCTTGAGTTTGTCGGTAACAAAACCCTTGTGACCGTTCGAACCGTCGTCGGTCATAATATACAGGTTGGTGGAAGCGGCCTTCATTTCGTCCTCAAGGATAACAATGTCCTTGCTGCGGAAACCTGCAATCAAATCGACCTCGCAGCCAAGCTCATGCAGCTTCTTGGCCTGCGGATAGGCAATCGCGCAGCCGAGGCCGCCGCCGACCACGGCAACCTTCTTCATCCCGTCAAATTCACTGGCCTTGCCCAGCGGACCGACAAAGTCGTGCAGGCAGTCGCCTTCATTGAGCGCGCCGAGCGCCATGGTGGTCGCGCCGACCTCCTGGAAAATAATCGTGACCGCACCGGTTTCACGGTTATAGTCCGCAATGGTGAGCGGGATGCGCTCGCCGTCCTCGCTGACGCGCAGGATGATGAACTGGCCGGGCTCGGCCTTGCGCGCAACATGCGGCGCGTCAATCACCATCAGTTTGGTATTCGCATTCAGCGTTTGCTTTTTCAAAATCTGATACACTAAATTTCGTACCTCCTTGCGTTTATCGCATCGAACACATCTATTATACTGTTTATGGAGACCGAACGCAAGGAGAAATCCGAATGGAAAGACAGATGTTTCCGTCCGAAAGACAGCATAAATTAGTAATTCAGCACAATCGTATCGTCGGAAACAAAGCCTTGACACGGACCGTAGCGAACGGCATGCCAGTCTGCCTGTCGTCCAAGCACCACAAGCTGCGCGCCGCACGGCACACTGCCGACGCATTCTGCCTGGGAGGAGGGCTTGGCGTAGATGGAGACAAGGCCGGAGCGGGATTCGGCGGTTGCGGTCGTGCCGTGCGGATGTTTGCCGGACGGCTGCGGGGAAGAGCGCGCATATGTATGGTAACGCATAGGGATGACCTCCTGTAAAATAAGGTATTGTCAAGCTATGCGGGCGGGCAGAAAAAGGTCACAGCGCAAATTTGTTGTGGATATGACGAAAACGAATGGGATTTTTGTTGTGTTTTTGCTGATTTAGAGGTTGAATTTTTACACAGCCCCATGTATAATAAATCTTGTTTGAAATGTCCGGTCCTCAAGGCCGGCAATTAGGAGGAGAGAAAACAATGAAAAAGCTTTCTATTGCAATGCTGAGCATGCTTCTGGCAGGCTCAATGCTGCTGACCGGTTGCGGCGGCGGCAACGATGCACAGCAGACTACGGATAATCAGGACGAGAGCAATACGGCGGAAACCAGCACGGATTACAAGCTGGCTGTGGATGGCACGCTGACCATGGCGACCAATGCATTCTTTGAGCCGTACGAGTACTATGAGGGCGAAGAGATTGTCGGCATTGACGCCGAGGTTGGCAAGGCGATTGCAGACAAGCTCGGTCTGAACTTCACCATTTCCGACATGGAGTTTGATTCGATTATCACCGCAGTTTCGTCCGGTAAGGCGGATATGGGTATGGCCGGCATGACTGTTACCCCGGACCGCGAAAAGAACGTAGACTTCTCGCAGACCTATGCAACCGGCGTACAGTCCATCATCGTTCCGGAGGGTTCCGACATTGCTTCCCCGGATGATCTGGCAGGCAAGAAAATCGGCGTACAGCAGGGCACCACGGGCGACCTGTACTGCACCGATGACTTCGGCGAAGAGGTGATGAGCCGTTACAGCAAGGGTACCGACGC
>NZ_CALWUQ010000091.1 GCF_944384695.1 uncultured Agathobaculum sp.
GCCGAACAGACGGATTTCGGTGCGGATGTGACGCTGACCGTTACCCTTCCCGCAGGCGGGGAGGAGCGGCTCAATGCGGCGCTTGCCGAAGCGACCGCGGGACAGGTGTACGCTGAGGTGATGGAAACGCGCTTTATGGGAAGGCGGGTAAAATAAAGCGAAAAAAATTGCCCTGAAAAAAAGGATTTTGGCGATGGGGTCGGTATAAATCAAATAGACGAATTTTTTGATGGCAGCAAGCGGGGAGGTGCATGCCGTATGACAATCCGGGAACAGCAGGAGCAGCGGGAGCACCTGACGCTTGCGTCGTGGGCGACCTTTGCGGATGGGTCGCAGGGGCGGCAGCGCGCGATGGAGCCGTGTCCGTACCGCACCTGCTTTCAGCGCGACCGCGACCGCATCATCCACTCCAAGGCCTTCCGGCGGCTGAGCCACAAGACGCAGGTGTTTATCTCGCCCGAAGGCGACCACTATCGCGCCCGCCTGACGCATACACTGGAAGTGTCGCAGATTGCGCGCACGATTGCGCGTGCCTTGCGGCTCAATGAGGATTTGACCGAGGCAATCGCGCTGGGGCATGATTTGGGCCATACGCCGTTCGGTCATGCAGGCGAGCGCGCGTTGGCGGAGGTGTGTCCGTTCGGCTTTCGGCATAACGAGCAGAGCCTTCGCATGGTCGATTTGATTGAGGACCTGAATCTGACGCAGGAGGTGCGCGACGGCATCATCTGCCATACAGGCGCGAAAAAAGCGGACACGCCCGAGGGGCGCATCATTCACTATGCGGACCGCATTGCCTATATCAATCACGATATTGACGACGCCATGCGCGGCGGCCTTATCAAAGGCACGGATATCCCGCAGTATCTGCGCCGCCGTCTGGGCGACAGCCATGGCAAACGCATTGATACCATGGTCACGGCGATGATTGAATACGGCACGGCGCACAGGCAAATCGGTATGGACGAGCAGGTGCATGACGATATGATGGAATTGCGTCAGTTTATGTTCGACCATGTATACCACGGCACCGAAGCCCAGCGGGAGGAAATGCGCGCCAAGATAATGCTACGCGGCCTGTATGAATATTTTGTAGCCCATCCGGACGAGCTGCCGGGGGATTATTTTGTGCTGATGACGCGCGGCGAACCGCTGGAGCGCGTGGTGTGCGACTATATTGCGTGCATGACCGACCGGTACTCGATTTCGGTTTACACAAAATTATTTATTCCGAAAAGCTGGAATAAGATTGAAGGATAAAAAATCCGGCTATCCTACAAAGGAGGTGGGCAAATGGCATTTGACCGCGTATTTCTGGACGAATTATCCGCGCGCAACGATATTGTGGACGTTGTCTCCCAGTATGTTCAGCTGAAAAAGAGCGGCGCGAACTATTTCGGCCTGTGCCCCTTCCATAATGAAAAAACGCCGTCCTTTTCGGTTTCGCCGGATAAGCAGATTTTCCACTGCTTCGGCTGCGGCGCGGGCGGCGGGGTGATTACCTTCACCATGAAGGCCGAAGGGTTGGAATTTCCCGATGCGGTGCGCTATCTGGCGGCGCGCGCGGGCATGCAGGTGCCCGAGCAGGGCGAGGCCGACCGGCAGGCGGCCCGCCGCCGCGACCGGCTGTATGCGCTGTGCAAAGACGCGGCGCGGTTTTACTATGATACGCTGTGGCAGCCGGAGAACCGCGTGGCACAGCAGTATTTTCTTGGGCGCGGCCTGCACCGGCGCACGATGAACCGCTTCGGGCTGGGGTATGCGCCCGACTCGTTCCATGCGCTGCTGGACGCCATGACCGCAAAGGGCTATACGCGCGAGGAGATGCTGGACGCGGGGCTGCTCAGCCGCAGCGAGAAGGGCCATGTGTACGACCGCTTTCGCGGGCGCGTGATGTTTCCTATCATTGACGTGCGCGGCAATGTGATTGCGTTCGGCGGGCGTGTGCTGGATGATTCCAAGCCCAAATATCTCAACTCGCCCGAAACGCCGATTTTCCATAAAAGCCGCAATCTGTTTGCGCTGAACCTGTCCAAAACCACAAAGAACGGGTATTTTATCCTCGCGGAAGGCTATATGGACGTGATTGCGCTGCATCAGGCCGGCTTCGACTGTGCGGTGGCTTCGCTCGGCACTTCGCTGACCGAGGAGCAGGCGCGCATCATTGCCCGGCACACCGACCGCATCGTGATTTCCTACGACGCGGACGGAGCAGGGCAGGCGGCGGCGCAGCGTGCGATTGACATTTTGAAAAAGTGCGATTTGCAGGTCAAGGTGCTCAAAATCCCGGGCGCCAAAGACCCGGATGAATTCATCAAGGCCAAGGGGGCGGATGCATTCCGCGCGCTCATCGAGCGCAGCGAGGACCACAATGCTTACCGGTTGGAGCAAATCGCAGCGAAATACGATTTGGAGGATGACGAGGCGCGCGTGCTGTTCCTGCGGGACGCGGCGCGCATGCTTGCCGGCATCGACAGCAGCATCGAGCGCGAGGTATACGCGGGACGCGCGGCCAAGATGGCGGGCGTGACTGCCGAGGCGATGAATGTCGAGGTGCGGCGTGAGCTGAACATCCGCCGCAAGAAGCAGAAGGCTGCCGAGCGGCGCGAGATTCGCTCGCCGGTCGGTATGGCGCAGCCCAAGGACCGCACGCTGGCCTATGCGGATGTCAAATCCGCCAAGGCGGAGGAGAATGTGCTTCGCCTGCTGTTCTACGACCAGAAGCTGGCAGCGGGATTGGAAAAAGAATTGCCGCCGACGTGGTTTTCCGCGCCTGTGCTGCGTAAGATATATGAGCGCGTGCTCGCGCTCGACCGGGAAGGCCAGATGGTGGATATCCTGTCCTTCGAGGGGTGGCTGGAAGCCAATGAAATGAGCCTGCTTTCCGCCATTCTCGATCAGGGCATCCCACCGGGTGAACACCGGCAGGAAATGCAGGAATACATAAACACGATACGAATGCAGCGCGTCAGAGATGGTACGATTACCGAAGCAGGCGAGGACGCGCTGCTGACCTTTGGACGAATAAAAAAACAAAACGCGGGAGGACAAACGATATGACGACAACGGGCAATGCAAACGCACCGGAGCATGCAGTGGACCAGCAGCAGGTGCTCAAGGACCTGCTGGCGCTGGGTAAAAAGAATGGACGGCTGACGCTCAAGGAGATTGCGGATGCGCTGAGCCAGCTGGATATGGAAAGCGACGATATCGATAAGCTGTATGAAACGCTCGAAACCATGGGCATAGAAGTTGAAACCGAAGGCGTGCTGGAAAAGGCGCTGGGTGATGACGACGATGAAGTGTTTGAGCCGGACAGCGTGGAGGAGGTTCCGGAAGAGGAGCTGATAGACACCTCCGCCATGGCGGAAACCTTTGCCATTGACGACCCGGTGCGTATGTACCTCAAGGAGATTGGCAAGGTGGATTTGCTCTCGCCGGAGGAAGAGGTGACGCTGGCCGAGCAGATGCAGAAGGGCAACGAGGCGGAAGCCCGCATTGAGGCGGAGGGCGACGCCATCCCGGCGGAGGAGCGTGCGCAGCTGGACCGCGATGTGGAAATCGGTGAAAAGGCGAAAAAGCGTCTGGCCGAGGCAAACCTCCGTCTGGTGGTTTCGATTGCCAAGCGTTATGTCGGTCGCGGCATGCTGTTCCTTGATTTGATTCAGGAGGGCAACCTCGGTCTGATTAAGGCGGTCGAGAAATTTGACTCGACCAAGGGCTTTAAGTTCTCGACCTATGCGACTTGGTGGATTCGGCAGGCGATTACGCGCGCGATTGCCGACCAGGCGCGTACCATCCGTATTCCGGTGCACATGGTGGAAACCATCAACAAGGTGATGCGCGTGTCGCGCCAGCTGCTGCAGGAGCTGGGCCATGACCCCAGCCCGGAGGAGATTGCGAAGGAAATGAGCATGCCGGTCGACCGCGTGCGCGATATCCTCAAGATTGCGCAGGAGCCGGTCTCGCTTGAAACCCCGATTGGCGAGGAGGAGGACTCTCACCTCGGCGACTTCATTCCGGACGACGACGCGCCCGAACCGGCAGAAGCGGCATCCTTCATGCTGCTTAAGGAGCAGCTGGTCGAGGTACTCAAGACGCTCACTCCGCGCGAGGAAAAGGTGCTGCGCCTGCGCTTCGGCATTGAGGACGGCCATACCCGCACGCTGGAGGAAGTCGGCAAGGAGTTCAATGTCACGCGCGAGCGTATTCGCCAAATCGAGGCGAAGGCGCTGCGTAAGCTGCGCCATCCGTCGCGCTCGAAAAAGCTCAAGGATTTCCTCAATTGATGGAAAAAAGAAAAGGCGCTCGAATGCTCGGTGGTCGTAAAACAGTAATATGTGAATTTCTTGGAACAGGCATGATTTCGGTCATGCCGAGACTATCCAAAGTTTTGTGTAAACCTCCTGGGTGGTGTAGAATAGAAGCACCGCACAGGAGGTTTACTATATGG
>NZ_CALWUQ010000092.1 GCF_944384695.1 uncultured Agathobaculum sp.
CTCTGAAAGACGCCGGCTTCTCTGAGTCGCAGGTCACCATCGTCCGGGCCCGCCAGGATTACGATGACGGCCGCCTCGAGTACGAAGGCAAAATCATCTATAACACCATGGAGTATGAATTCAGCGTCGATGCTACGACCGGCAATATTATCGGCTGGGATGTAGAATCCATCTATGACTGAGTGCAATCAAAAAAAGCCTTCCGCTGCGGCGGAAGGCTTTTTTCTTATAAACAGGAATCAGATTGCACGAACCGAAATCATGCCGTCGATTGCGCGCAGCGCATCGAGGTTGGCCTCGGTGGGCTGCTCGGCAAGGTCTACGATGGTGTATGCGTAGTCGCCCTTGGAGCGGTTGCCCATGTTTTCAATGTTGCACTTGACCGCAGCCGTGATGGATGCAATCATGTTCGGGATGTTCTTGTGAATCATGCAGACGCGGTAGCCGCCTTCATAGGGCACCTTGAGGTTCGGGAAGTTGACCGAGTTGCGGATGGTGCCGGTTTCGAGATAATCGGCAATCTCCTTGACCGCCATCTGCGCGCAGTTGTCCTCGCTTTCGGGCGTGGACGCGCCGAGGTGCGGCAGCGTGATGGCGTTCTCCTGCGCGAGAATCTCGTCGGATGCAAAGTCGGACACATAAGCCGCGACCTTGCCGCTCTCCAGCGCCTTGGCCATTGCCTGCGTATCGACCAGCTCGCCGCGGGCGAGGTTGATGACGCGCACGCCGTCCTTCATCTTGGCGATGGATTCCTCGCAGATGGTGTTTTTGGTTTCCGGGGTCAGCGGCACATGGATGGTGATATAGTCGCAGTTTGCAAAAATCTGGTCCAGCTCGGTGACGTGCTTGACCGAACGGGATAAGCTGAGCGCGCCGTCAACCGACAGATACGGGTCATAGCCCCAAACCTCCATGTCCAGACCGACCGCAGCGTTTGCGACCTTGACGCCGATAGCGCCCAGACCGATAACGCCCAGCTTCTTGCCGGAGATTTCCGGACCGGCATAGGTTGCCTTGCCCTTTTCAGCGGCCGGGCCGATGTCCGGCGTGCCGGCGAGGCTCTTTACCCAGTTTGCGCCCTGCACAATCTTACGGGAGGCGAGCATAAGCGCGCACACCACCAGCTCCTTGACCGCGTTGGCGTTTGCACCCGGGGTGTTGAATACGACGATGCCTTCCTGTGCGCAGCGGTCGAGGGGGATGTTATTGACGCCCGCGCCCGCGCGCGCGATGCACTTGAGGTTCTTCGGGAACTCGACGTCGTGCAGCTTGGCCGAACGGACGAGAACAGCGTCATAGTCCGTATAGTCCTCCGAGCAGGTATACTTGGCGGGGTCGAGCTTTTCCAGACCGACCTTGGAAATTTTGTTATACAGCTTTACCTGATACATGGGAATACTCTCCTTTATCTCCGATAGGGTCAGGGCGCGAGATGGATTCGCGCCCTGAAAGTGGTGGTTATGATGATGTTGTCTGGTTTATGCGTTTTCCGCCGCGAACTTCTTCATGAAGTCGATGAGGTATTCCACGCCCTCAATCGGCATCGCGTTGTAGATGGAAGCGCGCATGCCGCCGACCGAACGGTGGCCCTTGAGGTTGGACATACCGGCCGCTGCGGATTCCTTGGCAAACTTCGCATCCAGCTCGTCGTTTCCGGTGCGGAAGGTGACGTTCATGTGGCTGCGGGACGCCTTTTCGGCAACCGCCTTGTAGAAGTTCTGGCTGTCGAGGTAGTCATACAGCATGCTCGCACGCTTTTCAGCGCGCTCCTGCATGACCTTGACGCCGCCCATCTGCTCGACCCACTCGAGCACGAGGCCCAGCACATAGATGCCGTACGTGGGGGGCGTATTGTACATGGAGTCCTTGTCGGCCATGGTCTTCCAGTCCAGCATGACCGGGTACTTCTCCAGCGGATAATTGCCCAGCAGATCCTCGCGCACAATGACGACCGTCACGCCTGCGGGGCCCATGTTCTTCTGCGCGCCCGCGTAGATAACGCCGTACTTGGAAACGTCGACCGGCTTGGAGAGGATGTTGGAGGACATATCGGCCACCAGCGGCACACCCGCCGGCGTTTCGGGGTCGTACTGGTACTCGGTGCCGTAAATGGTGTTGTTGGCGCAGATGTAGAAGTAATCCGCGTCCGGACGGATGTCCAGCTCTGCCTGCGTGGGCACGCGGTCAAAATTGCCCTCCTTGGAGGAGAACGCCACATGGATATCGCCGAATTTTACGGCTTCCTTGTATGCATTGTTGGCGAAGTTGCCGGTGATGGCATAATCCGCCTTGCCGGTCTTCATCAGGTTCATCGGGATGGCCGCGAACTGGGTCGTCGCGCCGCCCTGCAGGAACAGGACCTTGTAATTCTCCGGGATGGAGAGCACGCGGCGCAGCGCAGCTTCGGTCTCCTTGATGATGCCGTCATATACCTTAGATCGGTGACTCATCTCCATGACGGACATGCCGGAGCCCTTGTAGTTCAGCATTTCGGATGCACAGCGCTCGAGCACGGGAACCGGAAGCATGGAGGGGCCTGCGGAAAAATTGTAGATACGATTGTCAGCCATAGTGATAGTTACCTGCCTTTCAATAAATCAGCGTGCTGTTCCGTATAGGAATGCAATATCCATTATAATATAAGGAAAAGGGTTTTACTACGGGAAATTAAACCAAAATTCCGTCGCAAAAAGACGAATGTCTGCACATTATGGACAGATATTGCAGCATTGCGGCAGCGCAGCCGATTGCAAGCGCTTTGCCGGATGTGGTATACTGAACGCAGTAAAATATATGTCAATGCGTGCGGTTTTTGCACAGGTCTGTGAACAAAACCATCGCGCGATGTGAAAGGAGAGGATGGTCATGTTCCGGCGCCGCCAGCCCAGCCAGCGCGCCCAGCTCACCCACCGGCAGATTAACCGTCTGCTGCCGTTTACCAATGCACCGCTGTTTCACGCGCTGCAATTGCTTGCGACCGGCGATTCCGCGCGCTTTCATATGCCCGGACACAAGGGCGAGCCATTGTTCAACAGCTATGCCGAGGTGTTCGCCATCGACTTTACCGAAACCTACGGCACGGGCAATCTGTATCTGGGCGACGGCCCGATTCGTGACGCGGAGGTTGCCGCGGCGCGGTATTTCGGCGCGTCCGACTGCTTTTTCCTGACCGGCGGCTCGACGCAGGGCATTCTGTCCGTGCTGGCGACCGCGGTCGGGCGCGGCGGCGCGGTGCTGCTCGACCGCGAGTGCCATAAATCGGTCTGCCATGCCTGCGCGCTGCTGGATATCACGCCCTATTTTATCTCCGCGCCGGTTCTGGAGCCGTTCGGGATTTCGGGCGCGCTCGCGCCCGCGGATGCGGAGCGGCAGCTCATCGACCATCCCGAGATTCGCGCCGTGCTGCTCACCTCCCCCACCTATTACGGCGTGCGCCGCGCGATTCCGGCGTTTGTCGACCTGTGCCGCGCCTATGGTAAGCAGCTGCTGGTGGATGCGGCGCACGGCGCGCACTTCCCTGCCGTCGGTCTGCCGACCCCGATTGCCGAAGGCGCGGACCTTGCGGTGCTGTCCATTCACAAAACGCTCCCCTGTCTGGGACAGGGCGCGGTGGTTTTGAGCGGACAAGGCGTGGACAAGCGCGCGCTGCGCGAAAACACCGCCCTGTTCGGAACGTCCAGCCCCTCCTACCCTATCATGGCGTCCATTGATTTGGCCCGCGCCTATACCGAAGGGCCGGGACGCACCGCCTACCGACGCGCCGCCGAAACCTGCGGCGAGCTGCGGGAGTACGTGCTGCGCCGCACGGGCTTTACCCCGCTGGCCATGGAGGACTACCCCGCGCTCGACCCCTGCCGCCTGACCGTGTGCACCGCAGGCACGGACGTGACCGGCCACCGGATGGCCGACATGCTGTGGAGCGAGTACGGCGTGGCCTGCGAGATGGCGGATGCGCGCAACATCGTGTGCATCCTGACTTGCGCGGATTCCGGTACGGCGGTGTACCGGCTGCGGCGCGGCCTGCGCCGCATTTCCCGCCGCCGCAGCGAAACGCTGCTGCCGCCCGCGTGCGCGCCCTTCCCTCTTGCCGAGCGCGTGATGTCCGTGCGCGACGCATGGTTTTCCAAGACCGGCCGCGTCGAGCCGGCTGCCGCCGAAGGGCTGGTGTGCGCCCGTCCGGTCACGCCCTACCCGCCGGGCGTGCCGCTGCTGTGGCCGGGGGAGAAAATTACCCGCGCGCACATTGAACTTATCCGCGAAAGATGGTACAATGAAATCGGTGAGATCACGGTTGTGATCGGCTGATTTACCTCAAAGGAGGATTTTTTCTATGAATATGGTACTTGCGATCATCAATTATGATGATGCTC
>NZ_CALWUQ010000093.1 GCF_944384695.1 uncultured Agathobaculum sp.
ATATGCAGGACCGGTGACCGAAAGCACGGTATCCCCTGCCTTAACGGCAGAGAACAGCGCACAGGACAGCGCATGTTTACCGTTGACAAAACCAATGCGCACCAGCGCCGCTTCCGTGCCGAAAATATCCGCGTAAATGCGGTCAAGCGTATCCCGCCCATGGTCATCGTAGCCATAGCCGGTCGTTCCCGCAAACAGGTTGTCCGATACACGGTTTTTCGAAAATGCCGCCAGCACTTTTTCCGTATTTCTGTCGCATATTTCCTCAATCCGCGCAAAATACGGCATGATTTCGCGCTCGGCCTGTTGACCGAGCGCGCGAATTTCCTCTGATATTTGCAGTTTATTCATCATTTTGTGTATTTTCTCCCAACAGCTTCTGACCATTCGGCAGCGTAAACAAGGCCTCATCCGGTGTCTCAGTTTTCAGATTGCTGACCACAACCTGACGCGCCAAGGTTTCACCATCGTAAAACGAAGCCTTTTTCAGCAAACCGGAGGCCGCGGAAACATAGTATACGCAGCGGTATCCTTGCTGCTCAAACTCCACCATGATACACGGCTCATTGTCCATATCCTGCCGGCCGGCACTGGAAAGGACAACGCCTTCATCCAATACATCCTCATAGGTGGGCAGCATCGCGGCGGCATCATCCGAGAAGTCACCCCACGTGCCCTCATAAAAGGCTGTGCTGCCGCTCTCCCACGTATAGGCAGTGTCTCCCGCACGCACCAGTGTGCTTTGCACAGTCCCCGCTTCGGTCATCCAATCGGTACGAACCACATCGTCCCGCATGTACTGATGACAACGAAGCGTAGACGAACCACCATCATAGTACAGCGTGTTCTCAACGACACAGCTGTACGCTTCTGGTCGTGTCAAGGAAGCGATGACCTTTTGCGCGTTGTCCGGCCCAATCGTAACATCCGCCACGCTTTGCGCCGTAAGCAACTGACTCTCCGAATTGACCGTCGGCGCATTCTCCGTACCGCTTTGCAAAACAATACCGGTATCCTTCCGATGCAGCACACCGGAAGACAGCAGATAACTTAAGAACAGCAGCCCGACGAGCACCGCAGCGCCGATTGCTGCGAGCATTGGCGTCGACAGGTTTTTAGACGGTTTCATGGTGCAAACGGAGCCGGCCCATCCGAGCACAGGCCAAAATAGTGCTCAATCGCCTGCAAAATACGTGCAGACGTCTTGCCATCGCCATACGGATTGACCGCATGCGCCATTGCTGCGTATGCATTCGTATCGTCAAACAGCTCGCGCGCCAAACGGACGATATTCGCCTGCTCCACACCGGCGAGCTTGACCGTTCCGGCCTCAATTGCCTCCGGGCGCTCGGTTTCACGGCGCAGGACGAGCACAGGCTTGCCCAGACTGGGCGCCTCCTCCTGCAGGCCGCCCGAATCGGTCATAATCAGGTAGCAGCGCGCCATCAGATTATGCATTTCGTCTACCGCCAACGGATGAATCAAATGGATGCGCTCGTTTCCGCCGAGGAACTTCTCCGCTGTTTCACGCACATACGGGCTGAGGTGCACCGGGTAAACAAAGTGTACGTCCGGATAAGCCGCCGACAGCTCCGCAATTGCGCGGCAAATGTTTTCCATCGGCTCGCCGTAATTCTCACGGCGGTGCGCGGTGACCAAAACCACACGATTGTTCTCAAAATCCAGCGTTTTGAGCTGTTCATCACGGAAAACAAAATCCGGCTGAACGGTAATGTGAATTGCATCGACAACCGTATTGCCGACCACGCTCACGCCTTCCGTGATGCCCTCACGCGCAAGGTTATCGCGGTTGCGCGGTGTCGGCGCAAAGTGCAGCGTTGCAATCTGCCCGGTCAGCTTGCGGTTCATTTCCTCCGGAAACGGAGAGTATTTGTCATAGGTGCGCAGCCCTGCTTCCACATGGCCCACCGGGATTTTCTGATAAAACGCAGCAAGCGCACCGGCAAACGTCGTCGACGTATCGCCATGCACAAGCACGATGTCCGGCTTGGCCTGCTCCAGCACCTCGTCCAGACCATGCAGACTTTTTTCCGTAATCAGTGCCAGCGTCTGACGCGGCTGCATGATGTTCAAATCATAATTCGGCTTGATATGAAAAATATCCAGCACCTGATCGAGCATCTCACGATGCTGCGCTGTCACGCAAACAATCGACTCCGTATTTTCATTTTTCTCCAGCGCATGCACCAGCGGCGCCATTTTGATGGCCTCCGGCCGCGTGCCGAAAACCGTCATCACCTTAATCTTGCTCATGTTCTTTATCCTCCGGTATCATATTCTCTGTTTTCACTGACTGCGCAGGCTCGTCCGCGTCCTCTCCGCTGTTCTGCTCATCCTCCTGCTCAGTCGGATGCTTTGCCCAGTGCTCTGCACCGTAAATGACGCAGGCCCCAACCAGAATGGCCACCAAAACCGCCAGCAGCAGAACAATCGCCTTGACTTCACCAGACGAGGTCAGCACCACCGCGGTTAAGCCAAGGGTCGCGCTAATGGCATACAAAATTGCAACGGCCTGCTTTTGGTTAAAGCCCATATCGATGAGCTTATGATGCACATGACCGCGATCCGGGCTCATCGGACTGCGCCCCGCCGCCACACGGCGGATGATTGCATTGGCCGTATCGAAAATCGGCAAGCCAAGGATCAAAAACGGCACCGCAAACGAAATAACCGCATAAAACTTGAACAATCCCATAATGGATACCGTTGCCAGCATGTACCCCAAAAAGGTCGAGCCGGTATCGCCCATGAAAATCTTTGCGGGATTGAGGTTATACGGCATAAAGCCGATGCACGCCCCCGCCAGCGCCGCCATCGTCACGGCAATGGTCATATTGCCGGTCAGCAGCGCCACGGCCAGCATGGTAATCGCGGCTATGGAAGAAACGCCCACCGCAAGGCCATCCAGACCATCAATCAGATTCACCGCATTGGTAATGCCGACAATCCAAATAATCGTAATCGGAATTGCCAGAATCCCCAAATGGAAGTACGGCGAATCTGAAAACGGGTTTAAGTTGGTGAACAGCTTAATCTGCAAATCACCCACGCAAACCGGAATCGCGGCAGCCACAATCTGCACCACGAATTTCAACTTTGCGCCCAACGCCAACACATCGTCAAAAATGCCAAGCGCCACAATGATGGATGCACCCAACAGCACACACAGCATGGTCTCATCCAGTTCGCCAAAAATCAGAATGGATGCCAGAAATCCACCGAAAATCGCCAAACCTCCCAATCGAGGAATCGGCTCCTTGTGCATGCGGCGGCTATCCTTCGGCACATCAATCGCACCCACCTTATGGGCGAACCGCTTGACCGGTGGCGTGAAAAAATAGGACAGCACGCCCGCCACGATAAACGCAGCTACAATCACACCAATCACAATATATTCAGGCATTATTTTTCCCCTTAAACCGGTTTTCAGCGCCCGACAAAGCCAATCTTCCGGTAAACCTTACTCAGCGTCTTGCGCGCCAAATAAGACGCCTTCTGCGCGCCTTCCGTATAGACCTGCTCCAGATAATCCTTATTGCGCAGCAAATCCTCGGTTTTTTCACGAATCGGACACAGCAGCTCGACAACCGCTTCACCGACCGCCGGCTTGAGTTCGCCATAGCCCTTTCCTGCGAATTCCGCTTCCACCTCAGCAATGCTCTTACCAGTTGCTACCGCATAAATCTGAATCAGATTGGACACACCCGGCTTGCCGACCGGGTCCATTACGATGCGGGCATCCGAATCGGTAACGGCACGCTTGAACTTACGCATGATATCCTCCGGCTTATCCATCAGCAGAATATAACCGTTGGGATTCTCATCCGACTTGCTCATCTTTTTCTCCGGATCGGACAGGCTCATAATTTTTGCGCCCTCTCCCGGCTTGGGATAAAGCCCTTCCGGAATGGTAAAGGTATCCGGGAACAAGCCGTTGAAACGATTTGCGATATCGCGGCAAATTTCAATATGCTGGCTCTGATCCACGCCGACCGGCACCAGATTGGTCTGGTACAGCAGAATATCCGCCGCCATCAGCACCGGATAGGTAAACAGACCGACGTTCACATTATCCGCATGTTTGGC
>NZ_CALWUQ010000094.1 GCF_944384695.1 uncultured Agathobaculum sp.
ATCCTCACCCGCGTGATCGCGGAGCGCTTCGGCGTGGCGGACACATTTGACGAAGGCGGGATTCTCTATAAGGAGACCATCGCCACGCCCGCGGTCGGCATCGGGCATTTTGAGCCGCTTCGCCATTATGCGGAGGTGCATCTGCTGCTTGAACCGGGCGAGCGCGGCAGCGGTTTGCAGTTTGCCACAGCGTGTCCGGCCGATACGCTGGACATCAACTGGCAGCGTTTGATTTTGACGCATCTGGCGGAGAAAACGCATGTCGGCGTGCTGACTGGCGCACCGATTACCGATATCAAAATCACGCTGCTGACCGGCCGCGCGCATGTCAAGCATACCGAGGGCGGCGATTTTCGTGAAGCGACTTACCGCGCGGTGCGCAATGGTTTGATGCAGGCGGAAAGCGTGCTGCTGGAACCGTATTATGCGTTTCAGCTGACGTTGCCGGAGGAATGCGTGGGCCGTGCGATGACGGATATTCAGCGCATGGAGGGTATGTTCGAGTCGCCCGAGCCGCAGGAGGACGGCGTGTTGCTGACCGGCACGGCGCCGGTTTCCGCAATGCGCAATTACTGGACCGAGGTTGCCGCCTATACCAAGGGGCGCGGGCGGCTGGTGTGCACGCCGGATGGCTATGCGCCTTGTCATAATGCCGCGCAGGTGATGGAACAGTGCGGCTATCAGCCGGAGCATGATACCGAAAATTCCCCGGATTCCGTGTTTTGCTCGCATGGCGCGGGTTATGTCGTCAAGTGGGACGAGGTGCGCGCGCATGCGCATATGGATGCAGGCGTCTGCTTGCAGCCGGAGAAAGAAGAGCCGGCGCCACAGCCGGTGCGCCGCGCGGCGGCTTCTTCCGGTTTGGATGACGATAAAGAGCTGCGCGCGCTGTTTGAGCGCACCTATGGTCCGATTCGTGACCGCGGATTTGAGGCCTTTCGGCAGAGCCGCAAAAAGGCGGAGACGCTCGAACAGCTGTACGTCACCCGGATTCGTGCGGACGATTATCTGCTGGTGGATGGGTATAATATAATTTTTGCATGGGATGAATTGCGCAGCATGGCGGCTGCGGATATCAATGCGGCGCGGGAAGCGCTGATTAACGTACTGAGCAATTATCAAAGTGTGCGTAAGTGCCATTTGATTGTGGTGTTTGACGCATACAAGGTCAAAGGGGGAATGGGGTCGATTGAGAAACGACATGGTCTGCATATCGTTTACACCAAAGAGGCGGAAACGGCGGACATGTATATTGAACAGGCATCCTATGACCTCTCCCGCAAGCACCGTGTGCGCGTTGCCACTTCGGATGGCATGGAGCAGATGATCATTCTGGGACACGGTGCGGAGCGCATTTCCGCCACGGAACTGAAATGGGAAGTGGAGCAGGCCAGCCAGCATATCGCGGATGTGATTGCGCGTTTGCAGCAGGAATGATGTGCGGCGGATGCGGGAACGTGGCGGCTTTTTGAGGAATAATGTGGCAAAGGGGTATGCATATGAAGATTTCGACAAAGGGAAGATATGCGCTTCGTCTGATGATCGATCTGGCACAGCATGATGCTGCCGGCTACATCCCGTTGCGGGATATTTCCAAAAGGCAGGAAATATCGGCTAAATATCTGGAGCAGATTGTCGTTCAGTTATCGCGCGCGGGTTTTGTGACGTCCACGCGCGGCGCGCAGGGCGGATACCAATTGGCGCGGCATCCGTCGGAATATACCGTGGGGGATATTTTGCGCATTACGGAAGGGGCTTTGGTGCCGGTGGCGTGTCTGGAACATGATCCGGTCGAGTGTACACGCGCACAGGAATGCATCACGCTGGACTTTTGGCGTGGCCTGTACGATGTGGTCAATCAGTATGTGGATTCGGTCACGCTGGAAGAATTGGTCAATCGCGGCAAAGCATTGGATTTTTCTATTTGAAAATAATAACGCCGGACTTTCGTCCGGCGTTTTCTTTTTGTGTGGAATGATTCATGCGCGGTGCAGCAGCTTTTTGACACCAATCAAAAGCTCGCGGCAGTTGAGCAGGAACACAATAAGGAACAGCAGCAGCTGCCACAGCAGCCAAAGCGGCGGCTCCAGCAGCATCAGGGCGCCTTGTACGCACAGCAAGAGAACCGTGCTGCCCAGCCGTTTTTTGTTCCAGCGCACCGGCATAAAGCGGCGGCTGTCGATTGCGCGGTATAGGAACAGGACGACATAGCTGATGAGCGTTGCCGTTGCCGCGCCCATGCCGCCGTAGCGCGGGATGAGCAGCGCGTTGAGTGTGATGTTGACGACTGCGGAAAACGCGGTAGAAAGGAACGAGGGGATGGTGCGCTTTTCCAGCAGGTATACGCTTTTCTGAAAACTTGACAGGCAGTTAAAGCCTGCGCCGACCGCCAGCACCGGGATAAACGTCCAGCCGATGTAGTAGCTGGGCACGGCCAGCACCGTGATGGCGAGTTTGGCGCACAGGATGCCGCCCGACGCAATGATGAACACAATGGAGCTGTACGTGTTGCCGACGTTGGAGAAAAACTGGATTTGCTCCTCGCGTGAGTTGTTGTTGACAATGGAAATCTGCCACGCATCAACAAAAATCGAGGCAACCAGCGCAATCAGTGTCGGCACGCGATAGGCGATGGAGTAAATGGCGCTGACCGAGGTATCCTGCATGGCTGCAAGGAATGCTTGGTCGGAAAACCCAATGATATAGACCAGAATCGCATCCGGCACAAGCGGCAGGGAGTAGGCCAGCATACTGCGCCATAAATAGAAGTTGGGCTTGCGCAGCCGGATATACTTCCATAGGCTTGCCAGCAGGAACAGGCAGACCGTGGAAAGCGCGTCCGCGCAGATAATCGAGAACACATAGCCGAAGATGTTCCATTTGAACACCGTCAGATACAGGATGTTCAGCAGGATGGTGACGAATGTGCGGAAGATACCGTCGATGGCGTACAGCCGCACATAGCCCAGTGCCCGGATAAACTGGCTGCATGCATTCTGCGTACAGGAGGTCAGCACATACAGATAAATGAGCCACTGGTATTCGAGCAGCGAGCCGGTCGTGCCGGTCGAGGTATTGTAGTGGATGAGGCCGAGCAGCGGGTGGAACGGCAGCGCAATGACAAAGCCGCACAGGATGGTGACAAGGCCGATGGTGAACACGTCGCTTTTGCGGCGGCGGCGCTCCAGACCGTAGCGGATGATAGCCTGCCCGATGGAGAGCGAAACAACCGGATACAGGATGCTGGTGGTTTTGACAATCAAATCGGCAACGCCCATCTCATCCGTCGTCATCATGCCGGTGTAGAAGCGCAGCATGAGGATGACGAGAATCTTGGAGCTGAACGTGCCGATGGCAAAGATAAAGGTGTTGCTCAAAAGCCGCTTATATTGATTCATTCAAGCACCCTTTCTCAAGCGTAAGGTATGGATGCGGTCGGTGACGCGGTCGGTCAGCCATGCACCGACAAGGCCGCACACAATACCGAGCAGCAGGCCCGCCAGCACATCGGTCGGATAGTGTACGCTGGCATAGAGCCGGGAGAAAGCAATCAGCGCGGCCAGAATATAGGCAAGCGCGCCGGATTTGCGGTGGAAAAAGCATAAGGCAGTCGCCGCCGCAAAGGAGGACAGGGTGTGGCCCGACGGAAAAGACCATTTATCGCCCGGGTCGAGCAGGGCGGTCAGCTCCGGATGCGTCACAAAAGGACGGGGCCGCATAATCCATTCCTTGAGCCATACGTTGCCAATCAGCAGGCCGATGAGCATGGCCACCAGCATTGCCGCACCCGCGCGCCGCGTTTTGCGAAAGCATAGCAAAGCAACGGCCAGTACAATCCATACCGCGCCGGCGTTTCCGATGAGTGAAAAGAATTTCCAGAACAAGTCGGACGCGCCGCCGCGCAGATGGGTGGAAATCTCGTACAGGATATCAAAGTCAATCGACCGGATGATGTCAAGCAGTACCTCCAAGGCAGGCGCTCCTTTCTGTCAATCAGTAAGCGGTTTTCTCGTTGCCTGCGCGGTCGATTCGGTCGACAATCAGCGCAATCGCC
>NZ_CALWUQ010000095.1 GCF_944384695.1 uncultured Agathobaculum sp.
AAGGCAGGCAAGGCAACCCTTTTCGGGCTGCCCTGCCTGTCTTTTTTTCTTTGGCCTATTTTGCAACAGGCCCTTTGTATCGGAAAGTCGGGCAAAGCTCGACTTTCCGATGTCGCTCACAGAGCGACTGAATACATGTATGAAAAGTGTGGCGGCATATTCCTGTCCCGTCTGTGCATACGCTATACCAAGTGAAAGGAGGCGGCGGACATGACAGGAAGACGTCCGGTGCGCAAGCGTGCAGGCAGCGGCAGGGGTATGCTGTTGGTGGTGGCGCTGGTGCTTGCCGCGGGGATTGTCAAGTATTCAGATACGCCTTTTGCGGTCGCCGCACGGGAAAAGGCGGCGCAGGTGATCGCGGGTGCGCCCGGTGTGGATCAAATGCTGGCTGTATTCGGTGGGGAGAACGCGGATGCAGTGTTTGGGGAGCAGAATGGAGAGGAAAACACCTATGCAGCGTCGTCAGGCGGTGCGGAGGATGTGCTGGGCCGGGAGCAAAGCCTGTTCCCGGA
This sequence comes from uncultured Agathobaculum sp., assembly GCF_944384695.1. GTDB lineage: Bacteria > Bacillota > Clostridia > Oscillospirales > Butyricicoccaceae > Agathobaculum. Next base: position 513 of record NZ_CALWUQ010000095.1, read on the forward strand.
CACGGTGGATGACACCGTGCATGCGCTGTCGTTTGAGCATGCCCTGCCCACCGAAGGGACGCTGACCTCGGGCTTTGGCAGCCGGTTAAGTCCGACCACGGGGGAGCCTGCATTCCATTACGGCTTGGATATTGCTGCGGACGAGGGCACGCCGATTGCAGCCTTTGCCGACGGCACGGTGCGCGAGGTGGGGGAATCGGATTACGGGAAATATCTGATTGTCGACCACGAGAGCGGGTTTTCCACATTATATGCGCATTGCAGCAGCATTTTGGCAGGCGTGGGCGACGAGGTGAAATGCGGCGGCGAGATTGCGCTTGTCGGGCAGACGGGCAACACGACAGGCCCGCATCTGCATTTTGAATTGTGGAAGGACGGCATGGCGCTGGACCCGTCGGACTATCTGGAATTGACGTGACGCGCGGCCGGGTTGAAGTACGGGACGGATTTATCGTGCTGCTTGCCGCGCTGTGGTGCGCGGACCGGACAAACGTGCTGCCGCTGGTGCTGCTGGCTGCCGCTGTGCATGAGGGCGGGCATCTGCTGGTGCTGCGCCTGTCCGGCGGGCGGCTGCACCGCCTGACGCTGACCTGCTGCGGTGCGGTGCTGCACTGCGCGCTGCCCGAGGGGCGGTTTGCGCGGGCAGCGGTGTGCCTTGCAGGACCGGCGGCAAGCTTTGCCCTGACCGCACTGGCGGGGGCGTGTGGTTGGTACCGGCTCGCGGGCGCAAGTGTGCTGCTCGGCGCGTTCAACCTGCTGCCCATGCCGCCGCTTGACGGGGGGATGGCGCTCGCGCATTTCTGTGCGGGCGGCGCGGCAACAGGACGGGCGGCGCTGGCCTTGCTGAGCGCGGCGGCCCTGCTTTTGGGCGGGTTCCGGCTGATGCAGGCGGGCGGGGGCTGCTGGCTGCTGCTGATTGGTACGCTGATTGGCGCGAAAAGTGCGAAAAACCTTGCCAATAGCGTCAATATGATGTAAGATAAAGGAGATAACAGAGGCTTGCTGGAACGGAGGCATTATGTATCAAATCGGCGATAAGGTCGTTCATCCATTGCATGGCGCAGGCGTGATTGCGGACATTGTCGAGCGCACGATTGACGGCGCGCCCGCAACGTATTATGCGCTCAGGCTTGCGCTGGACGATACACAGCTGTTCATCCCGATGGATGCGTGCGAAAAATTGGGCATCCGTCCGGTCTGCTCCCGCGCACAGGCGCAGGCATTTTTGCAGCGGTTGGATGATATCGCCCGCAGCGAAAGCAAGGGCTGGAACCAGCGGTATCGGGAGAATATGCTGCACATCCGTTCGGGGGACCTGGACGAGGTGGCGCAGGTGGTCAAGAGCCTTGCCGCACGCGATAGGGAGCGCGGTCTGTCCACGGGGGAGCGGAAAATGCTGCTTTCCGCACGGCAGATTCTGGAGTCCGAGCTGTGCTTTGCGCTGGATTGCAGCCCGCAGGAAATCGCACAGGTAATCAATCAACATCTGGAAGCGTAATGGGAAGGCTTTGCGGCGAAGCAAAGCCTTTTTTCAAAGGAGTATGCATATGCAGGAAAGAAGAAAGAAAAAGCCCATACCCGCGGCGGTGTGTGCGGTTATCGTGGCGGCGGGTTCGTCGCGCCGCATGGGCGGGGAGAATAAGCTGCTGCTCAAGCTCGCAGGCGCGCCCGTGTTGGCGCATACGCTCAATGCGTTTGAAAAATGCGCGGCGGTGCGCGATATTGTGCTGGTCTGCCGTGAACAGGACATGATGCCTTATACCGATTTGGCGCGTGCGTTCGGTATCTCCAAGCTGCGCACGGTCACACGCGGCGGGGACAGCCGCACGGCGTCCGTGCTGGCGGGCATTACAGCTGCGCCCGAGGATACCGTGCTGGTCGCCGTGCATGACGGCGCGAGGCCGCTGGTCTCTGAGGCGGTCATCACCGAGGCGGTGTACGCTGCGGCCGAGTGCGGCGCGGCGGCGCCGGTCGTGCCGGTCAAGGACAGCATCAAGCGCATCAAAAACGGCTGCATCGCGGCCGATGTGCCGCGCGATACGCTGGCGGCGGTGCAGACGCCGCAGGTGTTCCGGCGGGAGGTGCTGCTGCGCGCGCTGACTGACGCACAGCGGAAAAACCTATCGTTTACCGACGACTGCGCGACGGTCGAAGCGATGGGACAGACCGTGCGCGCCACGCACGGCAGCTACGAAAATATCAAAATCACCACGCCCGAGGATATTCCGGCTGCTGAGGCGTTTTTGAACAGGGAGGACGACTGAATATGCGGATTGGACACGGCTATGACGTGCATCGGCTGGTGGAGGGCCGCAAATGCATCATCGGCGGAGTGGATATCCCGCACGAAACCGGACTGGACGGGCATTCGGATGCGGATGTGCTGGTGCATGCGGTGATGGACGCACTGCTTGGCGCGCTGGCGCTGGGCGACATTGGCAAACACTTCCCGGACACCGACCCGCGCTACAAGGGCGCGGACAGTATGGCGCTTTTGCGGCATGTAGCGGCCCTGATTGCGAAAGAAGGCTATCGGCTGGGCAATCTGGACGCGACCGTGCTGGCGCAGGTGCCCAAACTTGCGCCGCACATTATGCAGATGCGGGAGAATATCGCCGCGGCGCTCGGCTGCGAGGTTTCGCGTGTGTCGGTCAAGGCGACGACCGAGGAAAAGCTCGGCTTTACGGGCGCAAAGCAAGGCATCGCGGCGCATTGCGTCTGCCTGCTGGAGCGGGCAGAGTAAGACGCAAGGAAACAGCATCCATTAGCAGACCCGGACTGTGTCCGGGTCTGTTTTTTGTGTGCGCCGCAGCGGCAAAGCAGGGCGGCCGGCGGCGGGTGCAAAAAAACTTGCGTGGCACTGAAAACGGTTGCATGATTCCTTGCACGGCGGACAAATGTTTTTCGGAAGAAAGCACAAAATTTACATTTTTGTTCAAAAGATAATCGGTATTTTTTCTGAAATTGCACACAAATTGAAAAAAACGATGCCGGTTTTATAAAACCGTAGTATAATATAAAATAATCTGAACGCTTTACAGAAAAATTCTGCGGGGCGGGGGAGATTATACAGTAAAGGAGAAGATTATCATGAAGAAGAGTCTCAGCATGCTGCTGGCCGGTTTGATGCTGGTCGGTGCGCTGGCAGGCTGCGGCGGCAATGCCGCGGGCACGGATGATGCGGGCACGGACGGCGGCAACGATTCCAGCGCGGCGTTCAAGATTGGCGGCACCGCTCCGTTGACCGGCGATGCGGCGATTTACGGCAACGCGGTTGCGCGCGGCGCGCAGATTGCGGCGGACGAAATCAACGCCGAGGGCGGCATCCAGTTCGAGCTGAAGTTCGAGGACGACGAGAACAACACCGAAAAGGCTGTCAATGCGTACAACAACCTCAAGGACTGGGGCATGCAGCTGTCTCTGGGTTCGGTTACCTCCAAGCCCTGTGAGGCAATTTCGACCGATATCAATACCGACCGTATCTTTGCGCTGACTCCGTCGGCATCCTCTGTGGC
>NZ_CALWUQ010000096.1 GCF_944384695.1 uncultured Agathobaculum sp.
AACACAGTAGTTAAGCTCGTTTACGGTGACAATACTTGGCTGGCGACGGCCCGGAAAGATAACTCGACGCGCACATTGTAACGCCGGTTCTTATGAACCGGCGTTTATTTTTTGTTAAGATTCCGTGTATTCCCCCCAATTTGCGCTTTCTCTATGGTATAATATATTGATTTATGTTCATAGGGGAAATGCAATGAATAAGATTCTAAAGGAAAAAGCTGTTGAGGCATTATCATCTGTTTTGCCGATTACATTAATTGTGCTGCTGCTGAGCATCACCATCACGCCGATGCCGGTCGGTACATTGGTTTTGTATCTGGTTGGCGCGGTATTATTGATTGTCGGCATGGCATTTTTTTCGCTTGGCACGGATGTTTCTATGACTCCGATGGGCGAGGGCATTGGCGCACAATTACCTCGCACGAAAAACCTGTTTGCGGTTGTGGGTATTACATTTGTGATTGGTGTGCTGATTACCATTGCAGAGCCGGATTTACAAGTTCTGGCGGGACAGGTTCCGTCGATTCCCAATGCCGTATTGATTTGGACGGTTGCGATTGGCGTGGGCTTGTTTTTTGTGTTGGCGATGCTTCGCACCCTGTTTAAAATTCGATTGGCGACTCTGCTTATCGTGTTTTATATTGGCGTTTTGATTTTATCTGCGTTTGTGCCAAATGAATTTGTTTCCGTGGCGTTTGATTCCGGTGGTGTGACGACCGGCCCGATTACCGTGCCGTTTATCATGGCGCTGGGTATTGGTCTTGCGTCGATTCGAGGCGACCGGGACGCGCAGGACGACAGCTTTGGTCTGGTCGCGCTATGCAGCATCGGTCCGATTTTAGCTGTGCTGCTGCTCGGTATTTTCTATAAAGGCGGCGACCCGGGGTATACCGCGGTGACCGTGCCGGAGGTGGAGGACACTAAGCAGGTGGCGATGTTGTTCGCGCATAGCCTGCCGGAGTATGTACAAGAAGTGCTGTCCGCCCTGATTCCGATTATTCTGTTCTGTGCGGTGTTTCAGTTGGTGTTTCGCCGCTTTCACCGGATGCAGCTGAAAAAAATCGGCATTGGCTTTGGATATACGTTTTTCGGACTATCCTTGTTCTTAACCGGCGTGAATGTCGGATTTATGCCGGTTGGCCATTTTCTGGGAGAACAGCTGGCACAAAGCGGGCATAGCTGGCTGCTGGTGCCGCTTGGCATGTTGATTGGTTATTTTCTGGTCACGGCTGAACCGGCCGTGCATGTGCTGAACCGTCAGGTAGAGAATATCACAAACGGCGGCGTCTCGCAGCGGGCGATGATGCACAGCCTGTCAATCGGCGTCGCGTGCTCGGTCGGTCTTTCGATGCTGCGGGTGCTGACCGGCATCTCTGTGTATTGGATTGTCATTCCCGGTTATCTGTTGGCGCTTGGTTTGACGTTTTTTGTGCCTAAAATCTTCACCGGTATCGCGTTTGACTCCGGCGGTGTCGCGTCCGGCCCGATGACCTCTACTTTTTTGCTGCCTTTTGCCATGGGTGCATGTGAGGCTTTGGGCGGCAATGTGTTGACGGATGCATTTGGCATTGTGGCGATGGTCGCCATGACGCCGCTGCTGACCATTCAAATCCTCGGCCTGCTGTACCAGCGCAAGGTGCGTCGCACGGATGAAGCGACCCAGCCTGTTGCTGAGGAAGAGGAAGAAATCATCGTTTTGGAAGAGGAGGAACAGCATGAGTGAGTATCAGCCGCAAATGGCGGCACTCAGTGCGGTAGAGCTGCTGATATCTGTGGTAGATGTGTCACAGAGCGAAAAGGTGCTCCGCCTGTATCGGGATACCCATGTGCTCGTGGATTTTGTCTGTATGGCGCATGGCACGGCAAAAACCGAAATGCTGGACTTGCTGGGCATAGGCGAAACGGCGAAGGCGATTGTCCTCTGTCTGACCGACCGGGAGCGGGCGCGTTTGCTGCTGGAAAAGCTGGGACAGGGGCTGCAAATGCGGTATCCGGGCAAGGGGATTGCTTTTACTGTTCCGATTAACGGAATCGGTGTGCGGTGGCATCGGCTGTTGACGCAAACGGATGTGGAAAGCGAGGAGACAGAGCGTATGAACAAGGCAGAGCGAACCTGCGGATTGGATGCGGTTGTCGTGGTGATGGAACGCGGGTATACCAATGTGGCGATGGATGCGGCGCGCAAGGCGGGTGCGCGCGGCGGTACGGTGATTGCCGCGCGTGGCATTGCCGAGGATGAGGTAAAGCGTTTCTTTGGCATTGAGATTCAGGCGGAAAAGGAAATCGTGTTCCTGATTGTGCACAGTGAGGAGCGGCAGGAGATTATGACGGCCTTGATGAAAGCGGTCGGCATGAATACGCGCAGCCATGGGCTGGTGCTTTCCGTTCCGCTGTCGAGCGCAATCGGCTTGGCGGACTAAGGCACGGATAAGGGAAAACGAAGGGTCGCGGCGGAGAGGCTGCGGCCTTTCTTTTTTGCGGATGCGGAGGGGGAGGGCAGCTCGGAGGGACCCGTGCAGGGTATACCATATCTTGTGTTGGGAGGACAGAGGTGCAAAACGGCTTTGCCCGTGCTTGTGAACAGGATGTACACAGGATTTTCCACAGGAAGGCGGTTATCCACAGTTAGCCCTTCTGTTGTCCACAGAGCAAAATGATAAAATTTTAGAGAAACCAACAAGAAAAATATTTTGATTCTTACAATTCTCCCAAAAAGCCGGTTTCCCCTTGACAGGCCGTTGAGAGAGCGGTAAAATATATAGCACAGGCACAAGATATGGTGCGAAATTCCAAAACAATCTACGAAATTTTGTGATCGCCGCAAGGCGGTTTTTGTATGAGAGAGGGAAAAGGACTTATGATTCAGCAGATCCTCAAACGCGACGGGCGCAAAGCTCCCTTTGAGATTGATAAGATTGCCAACGCAATTTTCCGGGCGGCACAGGCTTCCGGCGGGCAGGATTACGAAATGTCGCGCGGTCTGGCTGAACAGGTGGAAAAGATGCTCGAAGCGGCTGCGGGCGAACAAATCCCGACCGTGGAGCAGATACAAGATACAGTGGAGAAGGTCTTGATCGAAAGCGGACATGCCCGCACGGCAAAGAAGTACATTCTGTACCGGAACGAGCGCACCCGCGTGCGTGAGATGAACACCAAGCTGATGAAGGTGTACGAGGATCTCACCTTTCAGTCCTCACTGGAAAATGACGTAAAGCGCGAAAACGCCAACATTGACGGCGATACCGCAATGGGTACCATGCTCAAGTATGGCTCGGAGGGCGCAAAGCAGTTTTACGAAATGTTCATCCTCGACCCGGCGCATGCTACGGCGCATCGGGAAGGTGATATCCACATCCACGATTTGGATTTTCTGACGCTCACGACAACCTGCTGCCAGATTGATTTGCTCAAGTTGTTTGACGGCGGTTTTTCCACCGGTCATGGCTTCCTGCGCGAGCCGAACGACATCCGCTCGTATGCGGCGCTGGCGTGCATCGCCATTCAAGCCAATCAGAACGACCAGCACGGCGGCCAGTCGGTGCCGAACTTTGATTATTCGATGGCGCCCGGCATTCGCAAGACCTTCCGCAAGCTGTTCCGCAGCAACCTTGCCAAAGCGCTGGAGGTGTTCGGTGCGGACGAGAACAACGAGGTCGATGCAGCGGCCCTGACCGAGCGCGTGGAGCAGCAGACAGGCAAATGGGCTTGTCTTGCCGGCGATAATGGGTATGACGAAGCGATGGCAGCGGCATTGGGCGAGACCTTGGATGAGCAGGCAGTGCAGAAATGCCTGCGGTTTGCCCGCAAGTATGCGGACAAGGAAACGCGCAAGAGCGCCTATCAGGCGATGGAGGCGCTGGTACACAATCTGAACACCATGCACTCGCGTGCGGGTGCGCAGATTCCCTTCTCTTCGCTCAACTATGGCACGGACACCTCGCCCGAAG
>NZ_CALWUQ010000097.1 GCF_944384695.1 uncultured Agathobaculum sp.
GGCTGCGGTGCATATCACGCCTGCCGCGTGCTGGCAATGGTCGGGCGCGTGCTGTTTGCACTGTTTGTGGTGTCGTTCGCCGCGATTCAACTGTTTGTCATCCAGTCGGGCATGCGCACAGGACAAGTCGACACACAGGCGGATTACTATATCGTGCTGGGCGCGCTGGTCAATCCCGACGGACAGCCGTCGGCGGCGCTCGCCGCGCGGTGCGATACCGCAGCGGAGCTGCTTGCCGACAATCCCGGCAGCAAAGCGGTGCTGTGTGGCGGACAGGGCAGCAACGAGCCATGCACCGAGGCAGACTCCATGTTTGCCTATCTGACGGAGCAAAAGGGCGTTGACCCCGCGCGCCTGCTGCGCGAGGATGCGTCGACCAATACGATTGAAAATCTGGCAAACGCGCGCGCGCTGATTGCAACGGCGGATGCGCGCGACCACGCGGATTACACCGCTGCGGTGGTGACGAGTGATTATCATCTCGCGCGCGCTAAGATGCTGATGCGCCGCGCGGGCTATGAGGAAGGGCTGGGCGTTCCCGCCCCGACCCCCTATCCTGCGCAGTGGGTAGCGGTGCGCTGCCGGGAATACTGCTCAATCCTTGGGCTGATGCTCACCGGACGGTGGATGGCCTGAGGGGAAGGAGAGAGACCATGTTTGAAAAAGTGAAGGGGCTGTGCCAGCGCATGGACGAGCTGGAAGCCCGTTTGTCCGAGCCGGGGCTGTATGACGACCCCGACCGCGCGGCAAAGCTGCTCAAGGAGCGCAATGAGCTGGAGCCGATTGTCGCGGCTTACCGTGCCTATGAGCAGGCGCAGCAGACCATCGCGGACGCGACCGAAATGCTGTCCGACCCGGATATGAAGGAATTGGCGCAGGAGGAGCTGCACGAAGCCAAGGCCGAGGAAAAGCGGTTGGAGGACGAGCTGAAGATTCTGCTGCTGCCCAAAGACCCCAACGACGATAAGAATATTTTCGTGGAAATCCGCGGCGGCGCGGGCGGCGAGGAAAGCGCGCTGTTTGCAGCCGATTTGTACCGTATGTATACGATGTACGCGGATAAGCGCGGCTGGCAGACCGAGGTGATGAGCGCGTCCGAGACCGAACTCGGCGGCTACAAGGAAATCGTGTTCCGCGTGGCGGGCGATAAGGTGTATTCGCGGCTCAAGTTTGAGTCGGGCGTGCATCGTGTCCAGCGCGTGCCCGAAACCGAGAGTCAGGGCCGCGTGCACACCTCGACCACGACGGTCGCGGTGCTGCCCGAAGCGGAGGAAGTGGACTTCTACCTCGACCCGAATGATTTGCGCATTGACACATTCCGTTCATCGGGCGCGGGCGGCCAGCATATCAATAAAACATCCTCGGCCATCCGCGTCACGCATATCCCGACCGGCACGGTCGTGGAATGTCAGGATGAGCGCAGCCAGCACAAGAACAAGGACAAAGCGCTGCGCGTGCTGCGCAGCCGTCTGTATGAGGCCGAGGTCGAAAAGCAGCAGGCCGCCATCGCCGCCGACCGCAAAAGTCAGGTCGGCACGGGCGACCGCTCCGAGCGCATCCGCACGTATAACTTTCCGGAGAACCGCGTGTCCGACCATCGCATCAAGCTGACCATCTATAAGCTCGACCAGTTCTTGAACGGCGATATGGATGAGATTCTGGATGCGCTGACTGCGGCGGACACCGCCGAAAAGCTCAAAGCGCAGAGCGAAGCCTGACCCTCGAAAGGAGAATCCCGCAATGAATGAACTTTCTGCACTCATGCAGTCCGCGCCGTGGCTTGTGATTGGCGGCGCGCTGGTGGCCATCAACCTCGTGCTGTTCGCCCTGAGAATCACGAAAAAGCTGATTCTGCTTGCAATCGGCGCGGTGTTGGTGGCAGTCGGCATTTATATCGGTGTTATCGACCCGTCAATGGTGCAGGTGTCGTCGATTACGACGATAATTGGATAATAAATCCCATATGGAAGTGAAAAAGACATGAAAACAATCATGCTTTCCCCACAAATTGATGAAAATGCAGTAAAGACTGCTGCGGACCTGATTTTGAAAGGCGAAGTGGTTGGCATGCCCACGGAAACGGTCTATGGACTCGCTGCCAACGCCCTAAATGGGGAAGCGGTGGCGAAAATATTCCGCGCAAAAGGCCGCCCACAGGACAATCCGCTCATCGTCCATATCGCGGACTTTGAGCAGATTTACGACCTGTGTCCGGCGGTGCCGCCGCAGGCCAAACTGCTGGCTGAGGCGTTCTGGCCCGGGCCGCTGACCATGATTGTGCCCAAGGGGGACTGCATCCCGGACGAGGTTTCATGCGGGCTGGAAACGGTCGGCATCCGCTTGCCGTCGCACCCGTTGGCGCGCGCGCTCATCCGCGCGGCGGGCGTGCCGCTGGCCGCGCCGTCGGCCAATACGTCCGGCCGTCCGTCCACCACGACGGCCGAGCATGTCCTGCGCGATATGGACGGCCGCATCGCCGCGATTCTGGACGGCGGGCCGTGCGGCGTGGGCGTGGAGTCCACGGTCGTGACGCTGGCGCTGGATAAACCGCGCCTGCTGCGGCCGGGCGGTGTGACGCTCGAGCAGCTTGAGACCGTGCTGGGTGAGGTCGAGGTCGACCGCGCGCTGTACGAAAAGATTGGGGACGATGTGCGCGTATCCGCGCCCGGCATGAAATACCGGCACTATGCGCCCAAGGCGCCCGTGACGGTGGTGCGCGGCGACCCACAAAAGACGGCAAAATACATTGCAGAACACATATCCGGCCCCACTGGCGTTTTGTGCTTCGACGAATATGGAGACGATTTCCCCACTTGCGTGGTCGAGTGCTTCGGCTCGCAGGATGACCTCGCCGCGCAGGCGCGCGAGGTGTTCGACCGGCTGCGCGCGTTCGACGACACGGATGTGCAGCAGATTTGGACGCAGTGCCCGTCCGACGAAGGGCTGGGCCTTGCGGTTGCCAACCGCATCAAAAAAGCGGCAGGCTTTCATGTGCTCGAGCTGGACTGACTGCATAACCCACAAAGGAAGGTGGAAAAATGAGAATCATCGGTCTGACCGGCGGCAGCGGTACGGGAAAAGGGACGTTTGCCGCCCTGCTGCGCGACAAGGGCGCGGGCTGGGTGGATGCGGATGCGGTTTACCGTGCTTTGTGCGCGGAGAACCGCGAGATGCTGAATGCGCTGGACGCCGCGTTCGGCGGTGCGCTGGACGAAACCGGTGCGCTCGACCGGCCGAAGCTGGCGCGCATCGTGTTTGCCGACCCCGAAAAACTGCGTCAGCTCAACGAAATCACCCTGCCCTATATCCGCGCAGCGTCCATGGACGCGATGCGTGCGCAGGGCGACTGCCCATTCGTGCTGTACGATGCGCCGACGCTGTTTGAGGCGGGCGCGGACAATCTGTGCGAGCGCATCATCGGCGTGCTGGCGGATACCGAGACGCGCGTGCAGCGCATCATGGCGCGCGATGGGCTGGACGAAATGGCGGCGCGTGCCCGCATCGGCGCGCAGCCGGACGCGGACTTTTACTGCGCGCGGTGCGACTACATTGTGGAAAACAACGGCGACCTTGCCGACTTACAGCGACAGGCCGACGCGATTTTTAAAGATTTACGCAAAGGAGACTGAGTTATGACTTCCGAACAGCTGTTTTATGACAAGAAACCCGGATTTGACCGCCTGACCGGCAGCGACAAGCGCGGCATGCAGGCGTATGCCGAGGAATACAAGGCGTTTCTTGACGAGTCCAAGACCGAGCGCGACGCCGTCAAGGAAATGGTGCGTCTGGCCGAGGCAAAGGGCTTCCGCGCGTGGACGCGCGACGACACGGTAAAGCCCGGTGACAAGCTCTATCAGGTCAACCGCGATAAGGGTATCA
>NZ_CALWUQ010000098.1 GCF_944384695.1 uncultured Agathobaculum sp.
GATGCCGAGCTTCTCGGCGATCTGGGAGCCTACCTGCGCGGTGTCGCCGTCGATAGCCTGACGGCCGCAGAATACGACGTCGTCATCCTCAATGCCGAGCTTCTTGATAGCAGCGGCGAGGATCTGGGAGGTTGCGAAGGTATCCGAACCGCCGAACTCACGGCCGGAAACCAGAATGGCTTCGTCCGCGCCCATAGCGAGCAGCTCGCGGAGCATGCCTTCCGCCGGGGGAGGACCCATGGTAACGACAACGACCTTGCAGCCGGTCGCGTCCTTGAGCTTAAGAGCAGCTTCAACCGCGTTCTTATCGTCCGGGTTGATGATGGTGGCCATGGATGCGCGGTTCAGGGTGCCGTCGGGATTGACCGCAACCTTGCCGGAGGTATCCGGAACCTGCTTTACACAAACGATTGCTTTCATGTTCTGTTTTCCTCCTATTTTTTACTTGCCGAGAATGTTGCCGGAGATAACGACGCGCTGGATCTCGCTCGTGCCTTCGTAGATCTCGGTGATTTTGGCGTCACGCATCATGCGCTCAACCGGGTAATCCTTGGTGTAGCCGTAGCCGCCGTGGATCTGAACTGCCTTGGTGGTGATCTTCATGGCAGCTTCGGAAGCAAACAGCTTAGCGGTCGCTGCGTCAACCGTAAACGGCTTGCCCTCGCTCTTGAGGGAAGCAGCCTTGTAGGTCAGCAGGCGGGCAGCCTCAATGGCAACGTGCATATCGGCAAAGACAAACTGCGTGTTCTGGAACTTGGCAATCGGACGGCCGAACTGCTCACGGGTCTTGGCGAAGTTGATGGATTCCTCCATTGCGCCCTCGGAAATGCCGAGTGCCTGCGCGGCAATGCCGATACGGCCGCCGTCGAGCGTCATCATCGCAATCTTAAAGCCCTTGCCTTCCTGACCGAGCAGGTTTTCCTTCGGTACGATGCAGTCAGTGAACACGATTTCCGCCGTGGGCGAGCCGTGCAGGCCGAGCTTTTCCTCATGCTTGCCGACAGAGAAACCCGGGAACGAGCTTTCCACGATGAACGCGGAAATGCCACGGGTGCCCTTGGTCTTATCGGTCATGGCGAATACAACGAAAACATCCGCAACATAACCGTTGGTGATGAAGATCTTGGAACCGTTCAGTACATAATGGTCGCCTTCGAGAACCGCGGTGCAGGTGCCCTTGGCAGCGTCCGAACCGGCGTCCGGCTCGGTCAGCGCAAACGCGCCTACCTTATGGCCTTCGGTCAGCATGCGCAGGTACTTTTCCTTCTGCGCGGGCGTGCCGTGCTGGATGATCGGGCCGCAGCACAGGCCGTTGTGGGTGGCCAGAATGTCGCCGGTGGAAGCGCACTGCTTGGACAGCTCTTCGATGGCGATGGCGGAGCAAACGTCGTCCGCGCCGGCGCCGCCGAACTCTTCCGGTACAATCATGCCCATAACGCCCAAATCGAACAGCTTTTCGATGGTCTCACGGGGATAAGTAGAGGTTTTGTCGGTTTCCGCAGCGATGGGCTTGACTTCGTTTTCGGTGAAGTCATGCATCATCTGGCGAACCAGTTCCTGTTCACGGGTCAGATGGAAATCCATGTTCAAGTCTCCTTTTTGTGTGGAAATTTATTGCCGATGCCGACGGAGAGCCGGCGTTCCGCCATAATTGAGAGAAGCCGTGTCAAACGGCAGGAAAAGACCAAGCCATCCGCAGAGAAAGAACAACAGATGGTTTGGTTTCGGTATTTTTTTGCATATATTTTTGTTAAGTTCTGTTTTCGACTATCAATATACCACACGGAAAATCATGCGTCAATTGTCAAAAGTGACGGAATAAAACAATAAATTTGTTAAATTGTAAGTATGTTTTGGTCATTGTTGTGTAACTTCACGGAAGAAGGGGGTGTGCTGTTGGGCAAATATATGAAAAACCGGCATTCGCACCAGCGGTTTTGCGGTATGATATGGCGGCGTCGGCAGCGGTGCATGCAAGGAAAGAGCACTCTTGCGGCATCGGCGTGTGCGTAGTATAATAGCGGATAAATCGGACGGCTCTGGGGCAGAGACCGGACGAAAACCGGAAAATGGGGGGATGGAGATGCCGCCAATCAATATTCTGATTAAGCCTGCGTCGTCTGCCTGCAATATGGCGTGCAGCTATTGTTTCTATCAGGATGTGGCGCAGCACCGGGAACAGGCGTTTGAGGGCATGCTGTCGCTGGCGGATATGGAGCGTGTCATTCAGGCGGGCATGGAATATGCCGAGCATATTTGCTCGTTTGCGTTTCAGGGCGGTGAGCCGACGCTGGCGGGGCTGGATTTTTACCGTCACGTGGTCGAATTGCAGAAAAAGTATGCGCGGCCGGGGGTGACCGTTCGCAACGCGATTCAGACCAACGGCATGTTGGTGGACGAGGAATGGGCGCGCTTTTTTGCCCAGCAGCATTTTCTGGTTGGGCTGTCGCTCGACGGTCCGGCCGATTTGCACAACCTCAATCGGCGGGACGCGGCGGGCGAGGGGACGTTCAACCGTGTGCTGCGTGCTGCGCAGTTGATGGACAAGCATGGCGTGGAGTTTAACATCCTGTGCGTGGTGACCGGACGGAACGCGCGCTCGGTGGAGAAAATCTATCGGTTTTATCGCAAGCAAGGCTTCCGCTGGCTGCAATTTATCCCCTGTCTTGAGCCGATGGAACAGCAGCGCGGCGAAGAAAAGTACCATCTGTCCGCGGAAGGCTATGGGGATTTCCTCATTCGCCTGTTCGATTTGTGGTATGAGGACCTGCGGCGCGGCACGTACATCAGCATCCGGCATCTGGACAACTGGCTGTCCATCCTGCTGGGCGACCGACCGGAGGCCTGCAATATGGCAGGACAATGCTCGGTGCAGTTTGTCGTGGAGGGCGACGGCGGGGTGTATCCCTGCGATTTCTATGTGCTCGACGAGTGGCGCATGGGCACGGTGGGGGAAATCAGCTTTGCGGAGATGCAGGCAGGCGAGGTCGCGCGGCGGTTTGTCGAGGCGTCGCTGCGCGTGCCGGAGCAGTGTCGGGCCTGCCGGTGGTACGGCTTGTGCCGGAACGGCTGCCGCCGCGACCGCGTGGTGCTGCCGGGCGGCGAAATCGACCAGACCTGCTATTGTGCGGCGTATCGAAAGTTTTTCTCACAGCGCGAGCGTCAGCTGACTGACGCAGTACGGCTGATTTGCCGGATGCGGGGCTGAAAACAACTCAACCAACAGCGGAAAACCGCGGTGCATGGCGTATGCACCGCGGTTTTTTGTGCAATTTTGCAAAGTACGGCAAAAGAGGTGGACGGAAATTGTCTGAACTGCACATGGAATTGAAAAATTTCATCAGATAATTGAAAGATTTACAGACGGGTCAAATTTATAATAGTCCTATCATGGGCGGCGTATGTGCCGCCCGGAAACGGGCTTTTGCGGAGAAAGGAGAGATACGCATGAAAGCAATCCTTCTGCTGTTTGATTCACTCAACCGCCATTGTCTGGAGCCGTATGGCTGCGACTGGACACATACGCCGAATTTCCGGCGGCTGGCCGAGCACACGGTACAGTTTGAGCGATGCTATGCCGGTTCGCTGCCTTGCATGCCCGCGCGGCGCGACCTATCACACGCGATACAGCTCATGGGAGTGCGTGCGCGGACAGGAGGGCGACCCGTGGAAGGCGCAGGTGGCGGACCCGGACATTCCGCCGCATTTGGGACAGGCCAGCCGACAGGACGAGGTGAACCGGCAGTATTTCGGCAGCGAGGAGCGGCAGCCGCTGGCGCAGGTGGTCTCGCTGGCGCATGAGTCTCTGGAATGCAATCACGACGCGGACAAGTGGCGGC
>NZ_CALWUQ010000099.1 GCF_944384695.1 uncultured Agathobaculum sp.
CATATAGTAAACCTCCTGTGCGGTGCTTCTATTCTACACCACCCAGGAGGTTTACACAAAACTTTGGATAGTCTCGAGTTCAGCGCAACCTGGGTGTGCTGACACCGATGGAGAAACATGAGTTGTGCCTCGCTGCATAAAAAGCGGCCAGCAACCTACAGGCTGCTGGCCGGGAAAACTTTATATTTTTTCACTGTCCTCTTGACGGGTAGCGGTTCAACTTTTCTACATCAGGGGGTATCTTGTTACTGTACGTTTTTACTGGTTCCGTTTAGCGCGCCACAGATTCTTCAATTTCTATTATATTCCGTTTCAAACTATCTCGTTGCACAAATAGAATTTTGGGCTTCACATACCCTTTTTCGTTAAGCGGTGAATCTACGAAATAAAGGCTATAGGATAAATCATGCATTTCGGCCTTGAAGTTGCAGCGTCATAATATCCTTATACAGCAGGCCCTCTACTTCTTCCTCCAACGGATCAAAGGCACAGCCATACCGCCAATTAGGGGGTTGGTTAGGCTGAGCCGTATTCCGATTAGTTGCTATCGTACAGGCAAGCTGATAGCTGGGGCCATTTTCGGTAAGAAAAGGGATTGAAAGAATCAACTGCCGCCCCACCTCTAACTTCAGGGGACTATAAAAGGCAACTCCTACTAAACTGATATCCTCCAGTTGGCACTTTCCTCGAAAACGGAAGCCCGGCCCCCAAAGAAGTTGTGCTTCACCCTGTACTCGTTGTCGAAATGCCTTGCGAGATTCTGTGCAGGCCATTGCATTTTGTACAAAAATATTCCACCGCTCTTCTTCGCATACCGAGACGACACCATAGAGCATGACTAAGTTACCCCATTGTGCCCGGACCCGAACCTGAACCTTGACAGGAGTGCCGTGCCCGATTCCCAAAGGTGCCTCACTGTTCTGACGAGGTTCAATGGTAACCATTTTAAAATCCGGATCTCGTTGTGCCACATGCCCGGCAAAGAAAAGATAATTGTCCATAGAAAAGACTTCGCATACCGCACCTTCACAGGCGGCAAGCAATTCATCCATCGTATGCTCATCGACGGATTCAGACGTCTGTTCTGTTGTTTCAGAAATCGGTTCTTTGGTTGCTGGTATCTGTTCCATTGGAACAGAGGATTGTTTCTTAGCTGCAAATAAATGCTCCATAGCGAGTTCCTCTCCTACGCTGCTGGCCGTAAGAAGCAGCTTAAACTGACCTTGATATTCTGTGAATAGACTATCACCGGCAAGCAGCACTGTCAAGGGAGAAAATGGATTTGGCATTCCTAATATTGCTTCCAGTTATACGAAACATATTTGTTGGAAAACCCGTTTTTCATTCAAAAAACATTGTTGCGAAACTGCGTGGGAGATAGACCGGTCTTATCAGTGAATGCGATGATGAAATTAACCTCGCTGCGATATCCGACTCGAAACGCAATCTCCTTTACGGACAGGGAAGTGGATTGCAGCAATGCTTTTGCTTCGTCGATTCGATGCAGCATGATATATTCGTGCGGGGAAAAACCGGTTGCGCTGCGAAATAATCTGGAAAAGTGCGATGTACTCAGGCGTACCTGTTCTGCGATTTGACCGACGCTGATTTGCTCAAATAAATGTTGGTCGATATAGCGAATCGCCTGTGATATCGTGCTGTCATCGGTAATTGTTTTGGTCGGAGACGTGGGAAACAGAAGCGCGCATAGTATTCGATAAATGCGCTGCGAACAATCCACTTCACTGATATTCGAGCTGCGCAGCCCGGAAATGATTTGTGCCATTTCTTGTTCGATTCTATCATCCGGCGATGGAGTGAACGACTGTCTGCCGCCTCGAAAAGCGATAATCTGATTGAAAAAAGCGGCGGCGTTGGCGCCGTCGAAATGAATCCACATCGCTTCGGCAGAGCCGGTGGTATAAAAGTGATGCGGTTTATGACAATCGACCAAAGCAACTTGACCACGTTCCGCTGCAAACTGCTGCGATGTTTCATAAAATATCGTGCCGGAGCGGATATAGGCGAGAAAAAAATTCTTATGGCTTTCCTGACGGGCCACATCACAAGAATCCGAAAAATCATATCGTTCATCATAATAATAATGTCCCACTCGGGTGACATAGAAAAACAGTGTTCGTGCGGTTGCAGATGGCGTTGAAAAGAAGCGCTCTGAGCGAGACAGCACACCCGGTTCGTTTGTTACCTTCAATCTCATCACCTCTACACTTATGATAGCACAAAATATAAATAAAATGCAGTGTTTTATTATTGCAAAACAGCTTATAATCCAGTATGCTTACGTAGAAATCAATATGATGCTGTCAACTCTGTGAGAAACGCATGTTCAAAAGGTGTTTAAAATGATAAAGGAAAAGACGTTTTATAAATCATTTATGATTTTGGCGCTTTCTTTGGCGCTGCAAAACCTATTGACATATGGCGTAAACATGATGGATACAGTGATGCTCGGCCGCTATAGTCAGGATGCCATGGGCGGTGTCAGTCTGTGCAATCAAGTGCAGTATCTGCTGCAAATGCTGGTAGTCGGCGCGGGTGAGGGTGCTGTTGTACTCGGCTCACAGTACTGGGGGAAAGGAAACTTGAAACCAATCCCACACATCATTGGCGTTGCTTTACGCTTTGGCGGCAGTTTAGCGGTTATCCTGTTTGGTATCGTATTGTTGTTCCCTACGCAGCTTTTGCGCTTGCTCTCCAATGACAGTGCAGTTATCGCAGAGGGGGCAAAGTATTTCCAGATTATCTGCTTTACCTATATCATTTTTACGGTTACCAATATCCTGGTCGCCTCGCTGCGCTCAATTGGTATTGTCAAAATTGGCTATATCATCTCCGGGTCCACGTTGGTCATCAATGTTTGCCTCAATTATTGCCTCATCTATGGCAATTTCGGTTTTCCGGAGCTGGGCGTGCGCGGCGCCGCCATTGCGACACTGGTATCTCGCTGCGTGGAGTTATTGATTGTTATCTATTACTTGAAATATAAAGAGCATAAACTTCATTTGACACTGACAAAACTGCTCCATATTGACACCAGCTATATCCGCGATTATACCCGCGTTTCTTCTCCTGTGCTCATCAATCAAGCTCTATGGGGCGTAGCACAGATGGTGCAGACCGGCATTCTGGGGCATCTGGGCGGCGATGTGACTGCGGCGAATGCCATTGCAGTACAGGTATTTCAAGTCCTGTCGGTCGTGGCGTATGGCGCTGCATCCGCCTCCGGCATTGTAGTGGGGCGCACCATCGGGGAAGGGGATGCGCAGCGCTTGCATCCGCTCGTCAACACCCTTCAGATTTTATTCCTTACCATTGGGCTATGTTCAGGCTTTTTAATTTTCATCCTGCGCGCATCTATCCTGATGGTCTTTGGCGGTACGCTGACCAAACGAGCTTACGAATTGTCCATGCAGTTTATGCTGGTGCTTTCCATCACCACTGTCGGCACATCTTATCAAATGGCTTGCGATAACGGCATCATCCGCGGCGGCGGCGATACCGCGTTCAGCGCAAAAATGAATCTGATTAGTATGTGGCTGATTATTGTTCCATTCTCTGCGATGGCGGCATTTTGGTGGAAATGCGCACCGGTTATTGTATTTTTCCTTCTGAAATGGGATCAGCTCTATAAAGCGATTCCGGTTGTCATTCGGCTGCGCAGCTGGAAATGGGTCAAAAAGGTCACGCGGACCGAAGACCCGGCATCAACCTGACCTCTCTCTTTTCTAT
>NZ_CALWUQ010000100.1 GCF_944384695.1 uncultured Agathobaculum sp.
GACAGGCCCTGCCTGGCGGCTTGAATCGGTATGCCTTCTGCGAGAATGCTAAACATAAACCGTTCTGCCAAAAGCTACGTGCTAGCAGGACGGTTCTTTTTGCCTTATTATGCGGTGTTGCCTTAGGAATAGATGCTAACAGTGTACTGATAATATGCATGCTTGTCAAGCATGAAATATGAAAAAAGATAAGCATTTGCTATTGGATGAAATTCTTTTTATAATAAAAGAGAAGGAAATGAACGATAACTGCAAAACAACGCCTTGCCGATATCTATGGAGGGCAGGCGTGCAACGGAGGGATGGAAAAATGGCTAAGAAAGTTTTGATTGTGGCATCCAGCCCGCGTAGGAACGGGAATTCCAATCGCCTTGCTGAGGCGTTTGCAAAAGGTGCCGCACAAGCGGGGCATCAGGTGGAAACGGTTTACTTATGCGAGAAAACCATCGGATTTTGTCGGGGCTGCCTGTCCTGTCAACAAACCATGCGCTGCGTAATCCATGATGACGCAGATACAATCGCACAGCAAATGGGGGCCGCAGATGTATTGGTTTTCGCAACGCCAATCTATTACTACGGGATGAGCGGCCAGATGAAAACCATGCTGGACCGGGCAAATCCGCTGTTTCCTTCGGACTATGCATTTCGGGATATTTATCTGCTGACAGCCGCAGCAGAGGACGACCCGGAGACGCCGGAGGGCGCGGTACATGGTTTACAGGGCTGGATTAGCTGTTTTGAAAAAGCGCGTCTGGCAGGCAGCGTGTTTGCCGGCGGCGTGACGAACGCAGGAGAAATGGAAGGCCATCCGGCGCTGCAAACCGCGCTTGAGATGGGTAGCAGATTATAATGGGAAAGGAAGCGTATCATTATGGCAGTCAAACAGACGGCAGGACGGGATGCGTTGGGGACATTTGCCCCGAAATTTGCCGAATTAAATGACGATGTATTGTTCGGACAGGTGTGGAGCAGGGAGGATAAACTCTCGCTGCGTGACCGCTCACTGGTGACGGTCGTGTGTCTGATGGCGCAGGGGCTGGTGGATTCTTCGTTCCAGTATCACCTGACTACGGCAAAGCAAAACGGCATCACTCGCAACGAAATCGCGGAAATTTTGACGCACGCGGCTTTTTATGCCGGTTGGCCTAAAGCATGGGCGGCGTTCCGCATGGCAAAAGAGGTTTGGACGGAAGAAGCACAGGCAGCGGATGGCAAAGCCGCGCATCAGAAGGAAATGGTGTTTCCAATTGGTCAGCCGAACGATGCGTATGCACAGTATTTTGTCGGGCAGAGTTATCTTGCGCCGGTATCGACCGAGCAGGTTGGCATTTTTAACGTGACTTTTGAACCGGGCTGCCGCAACAACTGGCATATCCATCACGCGGACAAGGGCGGTGGACAGATTCTGGTGTGCGTGGCTGGAAAGGGTTACTATCAGGAATGGGGAAAGCCCGCGGTCGAGCTGCATCCGGGCGACACCGTCAATATCCCGGTAGGTGTGAAGCATTGGCATGGCGCTGCACCGGATAGCTGGTTCTCGCATCTGGCGGTAGAGGTGCCGGGTGAAAACGGCAGCAACGAATGGCTGGAAGCAGTGGACGATGCGGCATATACGGCTGCATGTGGACAGAACGCTTGACAAATGTTCCAACAAGTGCTAACTTAATATAAAGCAAGGGAGCTTCCGCAGGAGGCTGAGAGGAGGTTTCGACCTCGACCTTACCTGATTTGGATAATGCCAACGTAGGGATGCTGGAACAAGTTGGAACCGCACGCAGGTGCGGGCATTTTCGGACGCGAAAGGACATCCTGAAGGGGATGTCCTTTTTTCATGCAAAAGGACAGGAGGAAACGGGAATGAAGAAAGTACTCACCATTGCAGGCTCGGACTGCTCGGGCGGTGCGGGCGTACAGGCGGATTTGAAAACCATGGCGGCGCACGGGGTGTTCGGCATGAGCGTGATTGTATCGGTCGTGGCGGAAAACACCGCTCGTGTCATCGACATTCAGGATATCAGCCCCAAGATGATTGAGGAGCAGATGGATGCGGTGTTTGAGGACATTGTGCCGGACGCAGTCAAGATTGGCATGTTGTCCTCGCCCGCGTGTATGCAAGCGGTGGCGGGCAAGCTCGCGCAGTACCGGCCGCAGCATGTGGTTATCGACCCAGTAATGTTCGCCAAAAACGGCGATGCGCTTATGGACCCTGCATCGGTCGGCACGCTGATTGAATATGTGCTGCCGTTTGCGGATATCCTGACACCCAACATTCCGGAGGCGCAGTACATTGCGGATATGAAGATTGCAACTCCTGCGGATATGGAAGAGGCGGCGCGCCGTATTTATGCCAAGGGCTGCCGCAATGTGCTGGTCAAGGGCGGCAAGAATATGGCGGGCGCGGTCGATGTGCTGTATGACGGTGCGGATTTTCACCGCTATGAGATTGCACAGCTGGACACCACCAACACGCACGGCACAGGCTGCACGCTGTCCTCGGCGATTGCGTCCAATCTGGCGCTTGGGTATTCCATGCCGGAAGCAGTAGAGCGCGCGAAGTCCTATGTGACTGACGCGATTCGTCATGCGCCGGGTTTTGGAAATGGGTGCGGGCCGCTGAACCATTTTTGCCGCATTTTCCCGGAGGAGTGAACATAGATGCAAACAAAATCCATTCGTAAATTGACAATTGCAGGGCTGCTGGTGGCGGTGGCTGTGGTCGGCAGTCTCTTTGTTATCCCGGTGATGGGCGCGAAGTGCTCGCCGGTACAGCACATGGTCAATGTGCTGGGCGCGGTGCTGCTCGGCCCGTGGTATGCTTTGGGCATGGCGTTTGCCGCTTCTCTCATCCGCAATCTGCTGGGTCTGGGCAGCCTGCTGGCGTTCCCCGGCTCGATGATTGGCGCGTTGCTGTGCGGTCTGCTTTATAAGCTGTGGCCCAAACTGCCGGTGGCGTATGTCGGAGAGGTGTTCGGTACGGGCATTCTGGGCGGTATCGCGTCATATCCGGTTGCGGTGGCGCTGATGAACAACAAGGCTGCGGCACTTTTCACCTTTGTGCCGTCTTTTCTGGTGTCGACCGCAGTAGGCGCTGCAATTTCGGTGTTTGTGCTAGCAGCGCTCAAACGCACGCAGGTATTCAGCCAGCTCGAGGGGGCACTGCGGTGACGGAAAGTCTGAAACAGATTGTATCGCATACCCACTCGGTCCGCCCGATGGTGCATTCGATTACCAACAATGTGACCATCAATGATTGTGCGAATATCATCCTTGCGGCGGGCGGCACGGCCATCATGGCGCAGGATGAGCGCGAGGTGGAGGAGATTACCGCACATGCGGCTGCACTTGCGCTCAACATGGGCGCGCTGCGTGCGCAGGAAGCGATGCTGCTTGCCGCGCGTGCGTCCAAGCGGCTGGGTCATCCGGTCGTTCTCGACCCGGTCGCGGCAGGGGCAAGCCGTCTGCGCAGCGAGATGTGCGGCCGGCTGCTGGCCGAAGGGCTGGTATCGGTCATTCGCGGCAATGCATCCGAGATTCGCGCGCTTGCGGCAGGACAGGAGAACGCCGCAGGCGTGGAAGTGGATGCGCTTGACCGCGTGACCGAGCAAAATCTTGCCGAATCTGCTGCGTGGCTGCGTCAATTCAGCCGTCAGACCGGCGCAGTCGTCATGCTGACCGGCGTGCTCGACCTGATAACCGATGGACAACGCACTGCGGTGCTGCGGGGCGGCAGTGAGC
>NZ_CALWUQ010000101.1 GCF_944384695.1 uncultured Agathobaculum sp.
AGGCAGGCAAGGCAACCCTTTTCGGGCTGCCCTGCCTGTCTTTTTTTCTTTGGCCTATTTTGCAACAGGCCCTTTTTGCGTTATTCGGTTTTGATATACAGCATGCGGATGGAGTTGAGCACGCACAGCATGGCAACGCCCGAGTCCGCGAACACCGCCAGCCACATGGACGCGATGCCGACAAGGCCGAGCACCATCACCAGCAGCTTAACGCCCAGTGCAAACGCGATATTCTGGTGCGAGATGCGCCGCGCGCCGCGCGCAATCTGCACGGAAGCCGGGATGGAGGACAGGTCGGCGT
Organism: uncultured Agathobaculum sp.; assembly: GCF_944384695.1. Classification (GTDB taxonomy): domain Bacteria; phylum Bacillota; class Clostridia; order Oscillospirales; family Butyricicoccaceae; genus Agathobaculum. Next base: position 302 of record NZ_CALWUQ010000101.1, read on the forward strand.
TCATAAACACCACGTCCGCGGCTTCGATGGCTGCGTCTGCGCCGCTGCCCATCGCCGCGCCTACGTCCGCGCCTGCGAGCACGGGGGCGTCGTTGATGCCGTCGCCGACGAACATCACCGCGCCGTGCTTTTCGCGCAGCTCTTGGAGCGCGGTCAGCTTATCCTCGGGCAGCAGACGCGCGCGTACCTCGTGGATGCCGAGTTGATGCGCGACCGCGTCCGCCGTCTCCTGCGCGTCGCCGGTCAGCATGGCGGTGGTCAGGCCCTGTGCCTGCATGCGCTCCATCGCCTGCTTGGCGTCCGCCTTGACGGTGTCCGCAATCACGATGTGGCCGAGCAGCCGTCCGTCTTGCGCAAGCAGCACCTCGGTGCTGCCGGGTGTGCCGTGGAAGCCCGCAAGGTCGATGCCGTGCCGTTCAAGCAGTTTACGGTTGCCGCACAGCACGGTTTTGCCGCCGATAACGGCTTCCACACCCTCGCCCGCCTGTTCGCGGATGGCGTCCGCAGCGGGGAAGTCGGTCTGGCACGCGGCGAGAATCGACTTTGCAATCGGGTGGGTGGACGCGGATTCGCAGGCCGCGGCAAGCCGCAGCAGCTCGACCGCTTCCGGCCCCGCGCCCGCAGCAGGTACCACCTGCTGCACGGCGAAGTTGCCGCGCGTGATGGTGCCGGTCTTATCCATGACAATGGTTTTGATATCGCTGAGCGCCTCCAACGACACGCCGCCTTTGAACAGGATGCCGCGCTTGGAGCCTGCGCCAATGCCCGCGAAGTAGGTCAGCGGTACGCTCAGCACAAGTGCACACGGGCAGGAAATGACAAGGAAGGTCAGCGCAGTGTATACCCAATGGCTCCAGTCGCCCGTGATGACGCCGGGGACAAGGGCGGTCAGTACCGCAATGGTGACAACGGCGGGCGTATAAACACGCGAAAAGCGCGTGATGAAGCGGTCGATTTTGGGCTTGCGCGCAGCGGCGTTTTCCACGCTGTCCAGAATGCGCTGCACCATGCTCTCCGCCAGCACATGGGTGACGCGCAGCTTGAGCACGCCGTCCGTATTGACGCAGCCGGACAGCGCGCGGTCGCCGGGCGCGACGCGCACCGGCACCGGTTCGCCGGTGATGGCGGCGGTGTCCAGGCGGCTGACGCCCTCCACAACCACGCCGTCGAGCGGGACGCGGTCGCCCGGACGGACGAGCACAAGGTCATCGACCTGTGCATCAGCCGCGGGAATGGTCTGCATACTGCCGTCGGGCTGGAGCCGGTTGACGGTTTCCGGCCGCAAATCGACCGCCTGCATAATCTGGCGGCGCGAGCGCTCCACCGCGCGGTCCTCAAAGTATTCGCCGATGCGGTAGAACAGCATGACGCCAACCGCTTCGTCGGATGCGCCGATGGCCCATGCGCCGATGGTCGCCAGCGACATCAGGAAGTTTTCGTCGAATATGCGGCCCTTGCCGATGTTGCGCACGGCGGTCAGCAGCACGCGCCAGCCGAGCAGGAAGTAGGCTGCCAGCATGACGACGGCCTGCGGCACGCCGTCCAGCACCCATTCACCGACCAGAAACAGTCCCGCGCCGATGAGCAGTTCGGCCAGCGTATGGCCGCCGGTCTCCTCCTCGTCCTCCTCGGGCGCGATGACCTTGGTTGCGCTTTCAATCGAGGCGCAGATTTCGCGGATGCGGGGCAGCAGCGCGTCTGGGTTATCGCCGGTCACGCGGAGCTGACGGGTTTCAAACACCAGCGTGCAGTCGTGCACGCCGTCCAAACGGCTGATTTGGTACTGCATTTCCGCTGCGCAGTGCGCACAGCCGAGGTTTTGCAGCGTATACACGCGCTGTTTGCCGTGTTTGTGGGAAGCGTGCGCCGCGGGTTGGTGTTCGTGATGCTCGTAGTGATGCTCATGGCCGCAGTCGCAGGCATCCTCGTGGTGATGATGATGCTCATGGCCACAGCCGCAGGCGTCCTCGTGGTGATGGTGGTGCTCATGGCCGCAGTCGCAGGCATCCTCGTGGTGATGATGATGCTCATGGCCGCAGTCACAGGCATCCTCGTGGTGATGATGGTGCTCATGACCACAGCTGCATGATGCAGAGTGGGAATGCATTACCATATTTTCAGTATTTTCTGCATGCATGTGGGAATGCGGAGCGCTTTCACGCGCGGATGCAGCCGCGCAGGATTCTTCGAATGTCATAATGACGGCCTCCTGATTTATATATGAATGATTGCTCATATGTTCATATATTCATATTATGACATGGCAGCAGGTTTGTCAATATGGGATATGCAAAAAGATGCACAAAAGAAAAGACCGTCATTTGACGGTCTTTGATGCAGGTTTGGGAGGGGGATTTACGCGGCGCGCTTATCCGGCAGCTGCGCCAGAATAATGGCGGCAAACATCAGCACACAGCCCAGAATTTCCCGGCCGGAGAGCGTTTGATGCAGAATAATCCAACCGGCAAGCACGGAAATCACGGATTCCAGACTCATAATCAGCGAGGCGACGGTCGGGTTCATGCCCTTCTGGCCGATGATTTGCAGCGTGTAGGCCGCGCCCGAGGACAGCGCGCCTGCGTACAGCACGGGCTTCCACGCGGCCAGCAGCGCGCTCAGGCTGGGCTGCTCAAAGAGCAGCATACCCGCGCCCGCAATCACAGCGCAGACGAAAAACTGGATGCAGGACATTTTCACGCCGTCGGTCAGCGGGGAAAAATGGTCGATGACCATGATATGTACCGAAAACAGGATGGCGCAGATAAAGGTGAGCAAATCGCCGAGGTTGATGCTCAGGCCGTCGGTCAGGCACAGGAAATACAGCCCCACGACCGCAAGCGCAACGCCGCACCAGACCAGCCTGCCGCATTTGCGGCCGAACAGCAGGCCGAGCAGCGGTACAATTAAAATATAGCAGGCGGTCAGGAAGCCGGATTTGCCGACTGTGGTGTACAGCAGGCCGATTTGCTGGAAAATGCTCGCAAAGCACAGCGCCGCGCCGCAGCACACGCCGCCGAACACCAGCGTTTTGCGGGCACGCCGTTTTTCCTCGGCAGTTTCATGCGTGTGGCTCGGTCCGTTCTTCTGCAGAACAGCGACAACGGGCAGCAGGACGATGCCGCCGATGACGCTGCGCGCGAAAAGGAAGGTAAACGGGCCGACATAGTCCATGCCGACGCTCTGCGCGACGAACGCCACGCCCCAGATGGTGGCGGTGAGCAGCAGGATGAGGGAGTTTCGGATTTTCAAGGCGAAAACGCTCCTTTGCGGGGGGATTTGTAAAACGCATAAAAAAACGAACCGCTTCAAGCGGTTCGCTTTTTGGAGCTGCTGACCGGATTTGAACCGGTGACCTCATCCTTACCAAGGATGCACTCTACCTACTGAGCTACAGCA
>NZ_CALWUQ010000102.1 GCF_944384695.1 uncultured Agathobaculum sp.
GCATGGGGGAAGTATTTGTGGGTCTGTTTACACGGAAAAAGAAGGCGGCGGAGCCGGAAAACCGTCCCGTGCCGCGGCATATCGCGGTCATCATGGACGGCAACGGCCGATGGGCGAAAAAACGCGGTCTGCCACGGCAGGCGGGGCATAAGGTCGGCGCGGAAACCTTCCGCACGATTGCAACCTACTGCAAGGATATCGGCGTGCAGTACTTTACGGTGTATGCATTTTCGACGGAAAACTGGAAACGGCCGCAGGAGGAAGTAAGCGCCTTGATGAACCTGTTCCGCACCTATTTGAAGGAGGCGGCGGAAACCATGTTTCAGCGTGGGGTTGCCGTACGCGTGCTGGGCGATTTGACGCCGCTGCCTGAGGATATCCGTGCGCAGATCCGTGAGGTGGACGAGATTGCCGACCGGCTTGGGCCGGATGCGGCGACCGCTTCCCTGTGTATTAACTATGGCGGGCGGGATGAAATCAAAAACGCGGTGCGCGCGATTGCGGAGCAGGTGAAAAACGGCGCGCTGGCGCCCGAGGATATCACCGAGGAGACAATCGGTGCGCATCTGTACACCGCGCACATGCCCGACCCGGATTTGATTATCCGTCCGTCCGGAGAAATCCGCACCTCGAATTTCCTGTTATGGCAGTCGGCCTATGCGGAGTATTATTTTACCGATGTTTTGTGGCCGGACTTCAAAACCGCGGATATGGACGCGGCGATTGATGTGTTCAACAAGCGCAATCGCCGGTTCGGCGGCGTATAAACGGACGGAGCGAGGTGTAAAGCTATGAAAGCAAGAGTATTGTTCGGCGTGATCGGCTTTGTATTTGTGCTGCTTGCGCTGTATGTGTTCCCGTCAATTGTGCTGGAGCTTGCGGTCGCGGCGCTGTGTGTGTTGGCAGCGTACGAGGTGCTCGGTTCCACCAAGCTGGTGCACAACCGGTTGGAGTTGCTGCTGTGTCTGCTGGTTGCGCTGGGACTGGCAATCGGCCATTTTGACATTTTGCCGCTCGATTTGCAGGACGTGGTGCAGGGCCTGATTTTTGTGCTACTGATAGGCTCGTTCGCAATCGAATTGAAGTTCCATCACAGCATGAACGCTTCGCAAGTCGCGTGGGGCTTTTTTGGCGCGCTGCTTGTGCCGTATCTGATGCTCAGCCTGCTGCGCATCTATCAGATGGACTTCCAGCCGATTGGTAAGACCGATTTTCGTGCGGGGCAGTTCATTGTGCTGCTGCCGCTGCTCGCTGCATGGGGCGCAGACACCTGCGCGCTGTTCGCGGGCATGCTTTTCGGCAAGCATAAGCTCGCGCCGGTCGTCAGCCCGAAAAAGACCGTGGAAGGCGCGGTCGGCGGTGTGGTTGGCGGCGCGGTGCTGGTGCTGCTCGTCGCACTGCTGCTGAATGCGACGCTGGGCCTCAAGATGCCGCTCTGGTCGGCGGTCGTGCTGGGCGCGGTCGGTGCCGTGCTGGGTGAGATTGGCGACCTGTCCTTCTCTGTCATCAAGCGGCAGACCGGCATCAAGGATTATGGACATATCTTTCCGGGACACGGCGGCGTGCTCGACCGGTTTGACAGCGTGCTGTTTGTCGCGCCGTTCGCGGAAATTCTGTTCCGAATCATCTGGTAAGGGTGTGTTTTATGAAAAAAATTGCGATTTTAGGCTCAACCGGGTCGATTGGCACGCAAACGGTCGATATTTTGCCTTCGATTGACGCTGAAGTTGTCGCATTGACGACAAATCGGCGCATAGACTTACTTGAAGAACAGGCGCGTGCGCTTTATCCGAAGATGGTGTGCGCGTTTGACGAAGCGGCGGCGCGTGACCTCAAGGTTAAGCTCGCGGACACGGGTATCCGCGTGCTTAGCGGTATGGATGGGCTGACCGCCTGCGCGGCGGAGAGCGGCGCGGATATTGTTGTCACCGCGGTGGTCGGCATGGTTGGCCTGCTGCCGACACTGGCTGCCATCGACGCGGGCAAGGACATTGCGTTGGCGAACAAAGAGACGCTGGTGTGCGCGGGTGAACTGGTCATGCGCGCCGCACGGGAAAAGGGCGTCAAAATCCTGCCGGTGGATTCCGAGCATTCGGCGATTTTCCAGTGCGCGCAGGCCGCGCACGGCAACCCGCTTGCGAAAATCATTCTGACCGCATCGGGCGGTCCGTTTTTCGGAAAAACCGCCGCAGAAATGCGCTCGGTCACGCGCGAGCAGGCGCTGGCGCACCCCAACTGGTCGATGGGCGCGAAGATTACCATTGATTCGGCGACCATGATGAACAAGGGGCTGGAGCTGATTGAAGCAATGTGGCTGTACGACATGCCGCCCGAGGATATCGAAATCGTCATCCATCGGGAGAGCATAGTGCATTCCGCGGTCGAGTTTGCCGACGGTGCGATGCTCGCACAGCTCGGCCTGCCCGATATGCGGCTGCCAATCCAGTATGCGCTGACCTATCCCGCGCGGGTGCCCTGCAAAGTGCCGCGGCTGTCGCTGGCGGAAGCGGCGAAGCTGACCTTCTATGCGCCCGATTATGAGGCATTTCCCGCACTGAATCTGGCGCGGCAGGCAGCGGCGCAAAAGGGCGACCGCGGCGCGGTGCTCAACGGTGCAAACGAAGCGGCGGTCGGCCTGTTTCTGGAGGGACGCATCGGCTTTGCCGAGATTGCCGAGCGGGTCGCATATGCGTTAGATGCGATTGCCTATCGCAGCAGCGTTACGCTGGACGAGGTGCTGGAGGCCGACCGCGCCGCACGGGAAATTGTTCTGGCGTGAAGCGGTTGATGTAATCCTTTGAGAGGAGAAGTGTTTTGCTGCAAATCATACTTGCGATTCTGGCGTTTGGCATGCTGGTCATTGTGCATGAGTTCGGGCATTTCATCACGGCCAAGCGCGGCGGGGTACAGGTCAATGAGTTTTGGATTGGTATGGGGCCGACGCTGCTGAAAAAGCAGTATCATGGCACGCTGTATTGCCTGAAGGTGTTGCCCTTCGGCGGCGCGTGCGTGATGGAAGGCGAAGACAGCGAGAGCGAAAACGAGCATGCTTTCGGCAAGGCAAGTTTGCCGCGGCGCATGCTTATCGTGGCCGCGGGGGCGCTGATGAACTTCCTGGTCGGCTTTCTGATTGTGCTGGCGGTGATGCGGCCCAATGGGCCGGACGGCGGCTATATCATCTCAACGCTTGCCTCGGTCGACTCGGCAAGCACGGCTGCGGCGGAAGGCGGCCTGATGGCCGGAGACGAGATTCTCAAGGTGGACGGATATACCATCCTGTTGCGCAGTGATTTTGAGGTCGCGCTTGCGCGCGGTGAGGATACTACCTATGAGGTTGTCGTGCGGCGAAACGGAGAGAAAATCACGCTGCCCGCTGTGCAGCTGGAAGCGACCATTGACGCCGGGGACGGACGCAAGATGATTGGCCTGACCTTTGCCGAGCAGCCGGACAGCATCGGCCTGCATCTGAGCATGGCGGTGCGCACGTCGGTCAGCTATGCGCGCATGGTCTGGG
>NZ_CALWUQ010000103.1 GCF_944384695.1 uncultured Agathobaculum sp.
CCTGCGCCGCATCCGCATCGGCAAAGGCGCGGTACTTTTGCAGGAAGATAGACGGGTCCGCCAAACGGAAGCCGTAAATGCTCTGCTTGACGTCGCCGACCAGAAACAGGTTTCGCTCCCCCTGCGAAAGCGCGCGGAAAATTGCATCCTGCACGGCGTTGGTGTCCTGATATTCGTCCACCGCAATCTCCGCATATTGCTGACCGAGCGCGCCCGCCAGCGCGGAGGGCTGCGGCCCGTCGTACAGCAGGCGCACGGCGAAATGCTCCAAATCGTTAAAATCCGCAGCGTTGCGCGCGCGCTTGGCCTCGGAAAATGCCTGCTCAAAGGCGTTCACCATATCAATCAACGCGCTTAACGCGGGCGCGGTCAAAGCGCGGTCAGCAGCGGCTTCCTGTGCCGTCACGGTCAGCCACTTTTCCCGAATGGCCTTAGCGACGGTTTTCCACTCCTCGCGCAGCGCCTTTATCTCCTCGAGAAACGCCTTGTCCTCAAATTTGCGCGCGGCTTTCAGCCGGTCAAATGTAATCGACTGCGCGGTTTCCACGCAGGCATCCCAGTCCCCGCCGTGCAGCGCGTCAAGCAAGCGCTCGGCCTGATGCAGGTCGCTTGTCAGCGCGGGCAGATAAGTGTCATACAGCTCGTCAATGCCGGTCACAGCATCCACCGCCATATGCAGGAAGGCTGCGCCGTGCTCTGCCGCCGCGCGCGCCTGCGCCAGCAACACCTGCGCGTGCGGCGTGTCCATGTCATCCGCATGCAGCCCCTGCCGCACGGTTTCCAGAAAGGCGTGCGGGTCGGGGTGCGCCTGAATTTTTTCATATGTGCCCAGAATCACATCGCCCAGCTTTTTGTCGTCCCGCCCCGCAGTCAACAAATCGCACAGCGCGAAAAAGCCCGCGTCGCCGCGCTCATAGGCTGCGTCGAGCACTTCTTCCAACACCTCAGCACGCAGGATTTTCCCCTCCTGCGCGTCCATCAGACGGAAATCCGGTGCAATGCCGAGCGCCGCTGCCTGTTCGCGTGCCAGCGACAGACACAGCGCATGCACGGTCGTGATTTTGGCGCGATGCACCAGGAACAATTGCCGACGCAGGCGCGTATCCTGTGGGTCGCGCGCGACGGCCTGCGCCAGCGCAGCCCCGATGCGCTCGCGCATTTCGGCGGCGGCGGCATTGGTGAAGGTCACCAGCAGCAGCCGGTCGATATCCACCGGGTTTTCTGGGTCATTCAGGCGCGTGAGCACCCGCTCGACCAGCACGGCGGTCTTGCCCGAACCCGCCGCCGCCGAGACAAGCAATGTGCCGCCCCGGTTTTGGATTGCAATCTGTTGGTCTTTTGTCCACTGCGGCATATCACTCACCTCCCGTCTGCTGCCAGAATTCCTCGTCCGTCAGGTGCTTCAAAAAGCGCGCCTTGTCCCCTGCCGTTTCGTCAAAGCGGCAGGCGGCGCGGAAATCGCACCAATCGCAGTAACTCGACTGCTTGTCTTTTTTGCACGGGTCGGCGGTCACGCTGCCCGCACGCAGTTCTTTGCCCATTTCGAGCAGTTTTTTATGCGTATAGCGCGCAAGCCGCCCGAATTTTTCCAAATCGGCCACCGCGCTTTTGGCCGCAAGCGTCGGCGCATCCTCGCCCTTTTTCACCTTGACCGACACGGGCAAAAACCGGCCGTCGCCTTCCAGCCCGTGCTCCATTGCGTCCAGCAGCTCCATATCATCCGACAGCAGGCCGCTGCGGCGCAGCGCCTTGTCGCGCAAAGCGCGCAGGGTGTCCTCGTCCGTGTCGCGCGCCGCATCCGGCAGCGCGTCGCGCACCGGCACATACAGCACGCCCGCCGGCACGATTTCGTTCAGCTCGGCTTCCAGCCGCGCGCGGTAGCGTTCCAGCCCCTCCTGTTGCAAGGCGTACAGATAAATGACCAGCTGCATATTCAGCCCATACCAGATATCCGACAGCGAGAACGACTTTTTGCCGCTCTTATAATCCATCACGCGCAGATATAACCGCCCATTTTTGATATAGCCATCCACGCGGTCCACCTTGCCGGACAGGGACACGTCTCCCTCCGCATCCGCGCAGGTGACGGGCGGCAAATCGCCCCCGCGTGAAAAGTCCACCTCATAGTCGATGGGGGTAAAGTCCGAAACACGCAGCTCTTCCAGCACGTTTTCCAAAATCTGCTCCGCTGTGCGGGCCAGCCGCCCGAACAGATAGCGGAAACGCGCCGTGCGCGTCTCCAATCCGCCCAGCTCCTCACGCACATACTGCCGCACCACCGCGCGGCACACGCGCCGGACGGTTGCCTCGTCGGCAGATGCCGCGCCGCCCTCGGTTTTCCCCAGCTCGGCAAGCGCATGCTCAAGCACATAATGCAGAAACGTGCCGGTCTCGAGCGCGTCGAACCGCGCCACCTTGCGCGGTTTGGCCTTGAGGCCATACTGCATGAAAAACGCAAAGCGGCAGGAATAGAAGGTATCCACACGCGATGCAGTCAGGTTGAGGTGTTTGCCATACAGGCCCTCAATGGTGTGCAGGTTTTCCAGCGGGCCGCGCCCGCGCCGCTGCGCCGAGGCGCGATGCACCCGCTCGTCATCCTGATAAAAGTCATAGGCTGCGCGCACCGCGGGCGAACGGTCGCCCGACGGATAGGCGCACGCCAGCTCGACCGCCGGCCGCTCGGCCTGCAAGCGGTCGCGCACGGTCTGCGCCTGATGCGTCTCCAACGGCACACCGGGCAACAGACTGCGCACCGTGCCAATCAGATACGAAGGCCGCGCCTCCCCGCCTGCCGCATCCGCGGTGTGGTAGCAAAGCAGCAGCTCGTCCGACGGGCATGCCAGTGCGCGGTAGAGCGTTTCCTGCTCCATGAGCAGACGCTCCGCGCCATAGGCTTTCAGCTCCACGCCCAGCGCATCCAGCTTATCCCTATCCATATCGCTCAGCAACGAGGTGGAAGCCGTTGTTTTGGGAATCAGCCCGTCGTTGACACCGAGCAGAATGACATATTTGACGTTCTCACCGCACACGCGCTCGATATTGCCGCAGGTCACGCGGTCAAGCGAAACCGGAATCGAGCCGACGTCATACTCCCCCAGCACCAGCCGGAACAGCTGCGCAAACCGCTCGGCGGTCAGCATGGTCTCTCCGCATACCCACGCAAACTGCTCCATTGCGGAAACCAGAATCTCCCACAGCTGGCGGTATTCGTCTGCCAGCTGCAAACGTCCCGCCTGCTCATGTGCGGCGGCGCGGTCGGCCATACGCTGCGGCGCGTCCACGGCAAGCAGAAAATCGTACAACGCGCGCACACAGTCGGAGGCAGGGTTTTCTCCCTTCAGACGCTCACGCAAATCGGCAAACGGCGCGATGGCCCGCGCGCGCAATGCATTGAGGCCGTCCAACACCGCGCGCACGCGCTCGTCGATGGGCAAACCATAGCCGTCGGGATGCTCGCTCCAATCGCGCTCCCATGCGCCGCCACGGATGTTCCACGTCAG
>NZ_CALWUQ010000104.1 GCF_944384695.1 uncultured Agathobaculum sp.
TTGCACAATTTTAGGCACATTTCTCTTGCGGCAGTTATCAGAAACGTCTGCGCGCAGCCCGCAGGATACAATAAAAGAGGCTGCGCGTGCGCAGCCTCTTTGCAGCAAATTCCCGTTTATAATTGCAGAGCCCGTGCCAGCTTGCTTTCCGGTTCCGGAACAAGTGAAAGATGCGCAGCCAGTTCAGCGGCAAGCGCGTGAAAAGCGTCTTCGCTGCCGGCGACGTATTCCAGCTCGATTTCGCACAGCGGCGCGGTTTTGTCACCGTGCCGGAGCGTGCCCTGGTCGAGTGCCAGTTCGCATACGGTGTTGCCCTGCTGCAGCAGAATGGCACAGCGCCGGAAATTCACCGTGCAGATGACCTCCAGCGGGGCGGCGAGCGCCTGCGCGCAAAGCGTCAGCGGCGCGCCCTTCTTGGGCAGGATGGCAAGACCCTCGGCAACCGTCTGCGCCATGCATTCGTATTCCTCGTGCGCGCGCATGCCGTCCGGTGTGTTTTCGTTGCGCAGTTTCAGACAGCAGACGCTGCGGTCGTTTTCCTTTCGCATGCGCAGCGCGGCTTGCTGTCCCCGCAACAGGCCGTCCGTCGTGTCGAAATACTGCGACTGCATGTGCAGCGTCCGGCTTTGCGTGCCGATGCGGGAGGAGGCCCATAATAGTGCCTGCCCCAACAATCCCTCATTCGCGCGCCACTTATATTCCTTCTCCATGGTTTTGTTCATCAGCGCACCTGTCCATTTCCGTAAATGATATATTTGGTGGTGGTCAGCGCGGTCAAGCCCATTGGTCCGCGTGCGTGCAGTTTCTGGGTGGAAATGCCGATTTCCGCGCCGAAACCGAATTCAAAGCCGTCGGTAAAGCGGGTGGAGGCGTTGACGTAGACCGCCGCTGCGTCCACCTCGTCGAGAAACCGCTGCGACGCGGCATAGTCCCGCGTGACGATGCACTCGGAGTGGCCGGTGTTGAAGCGGTTGATGTGGTCGATGGCCTCGTCGAGCGAGTCGACCACCTTGCAGGAAATTTCGTATCCGAGATATTCGCGTCCGTAATCCTCATCGGTCGCGGGCAGCACCGTGTTGCCGAGGATTTCCATGGTGCGCGGGCAGCCATGCAGCACAACGCCGTCGGGCGCAAGACCCTCGGCCGCCATGGGCAGGAACTGCGCGGCGACATCCTTGTGCACCAGCAGGCTTTCAGCCGCGTTGCATACGCTCGGCCGCTGGCACTTGGCGTTGACCAGAATACGCTGCGCCATATCGAGGTCGGCGGAGGCGTCGACATACACATGACAGTTGCCCGTGCCGGTTTCGATGACCGGGACGGTTGCGTTCTGCACGACTGCGCGAATCAGTCCCGCGCCGCCGCGCGGGATGAGCACATCCAGATAGCCGTTCAGCTTCATCATCTGGTTCGCGCTCTCGCGCGAGGTGTCCTCCACCAGATTGATTGCATCCGCGGGCAGACCTTCGGCTTCGAGCGCCGCACGCATGAGGTTGGTCAGGCACATCGAAGAGCGGAACGCTTCCTTGCCGCCGCGCAGGATGCAGGCCGAGCCTGCCTTGAAGCACAGCGCCGCCGCGTCTACCGTGACGTTCGGGCGCGCCTCGTAAATGATGCCGATAACGCCCATCGGCACGCGCTTCTGTCCAATCAGCAGGCCGTTGGGCCGCTTGCGCATGCCCAACACCTCACCAATGGGGTCGGGCAGTGCGGCAACCTGTCGGCAGCCCTCCGCAATGCCCGCGATGCGCTTTTCGTCCAGCATCAGCCGGTCGATTAACCCATCCGACAGACCGGCGGCGCGGCCGTTTTCGATGTCGATGCGGTTGGCGGCGATGATTTCGTCCGCGTGTGCGGTCAGCGCGTCCGCAATGGCGAGCAGGCCGCGGTTCTTATCATTTGTGCCGAGCTTTGCCACCGCGTGCTTGACACGGCGTGCATCTTCGGCAATTTCCAGCAGTTGCCGCATGGCGTTTCACCTCGTTTGTTCAAAAATCATTATGCTTGGTGTGGTTCAGCCCAGCCAGCCGTTGCAGTATGCCTGCACGCCCAGAAACGCGCCGATGGCCGCGCCAATCAGTGCCGCGACGACCTGCGCCTTGGAGAAAACGCGCAGATTCCTGCCGCAGAGCACGTCGGTCAACCGATGAAAGTGGAATTTTGTCATACGTGCTCCTCCTCCCGTGCAAACAGCGTGCCGACCGGTCTGCCGTCCACAATGTCATACAGAATATCGTCCTTGTCGCCGTTGGCCACCAGCATGGGGATGCCCGCATCCATGCACAGCTCCGCGGCGGTGATTTTGGTAGCCATGCCGCCTGTGCCGTGCGCCGAGCCGGCGCCGCCCGCCATGCGGCGGATTTTTGCGTCGATTTTGGCGACATGCCCAATCAGCTTGGCCTGCGGGTTTTTGCGCGGGTCGGAATCATACAGCCCGTCGATGTCCGAGAAAATGACCAGCAAATCCGCGTCGCACATACGCGCGACCACAGCGGAGAGCGTGTCGTTATCGCCGAAGTTTTCGATGTGTTTCAGCTCTGCGGTGGCGACCGTGTCGTTTTCGTTGACGATTGGCACAACACCCGTGCGCATGAGCGCGGTGAAGGTATTGTGGATGTTTTCGCGCTGGTCGTCGTCGATGATATTTTCGCGCGTGAGCAGAATCTGCGCGACGTTGATGCCGTATTCGAGGAACATTTTGTCATAAATATGCATCAATTCGCACTGGCCGACCGCAGCGGCCGCCTGCTTCATTGCAAGCTCGCGCGGTCGTCCGCCAAGCCCCAGCTTGGCCGCGCCCACGCCCACCGCGCCCGACGAGACGAGCACCATGTCGAACCCGCGGTTTTGCAGGTCGCTGATGGTACGCACCAGCCGTTCGATGCGTCGGATGTTGAGCTTCCCGTTTTCGTATGTCAGCGTCGAGGTACCCACCTTGACCACGATGCGGCGGACCTCGTTGATATGCAGCATAAATCTCACCCGATGTCTGCCCGGGGCCGCGCCCGGACGGAATAATTCAGTATTATTTTAGCACAGGGCAGCGCATCACACAAGGAAAACAAAAATCTTTTATAAATTTGCGCGGCGGTATCGTTGTGTACAAAAAACAGGGAGCAGACTGCGCATCTTTGCACAGATTTTGTGTTCCAAAAGGGTGCGGGTTGTGGTATACTATATTTTATCAAATTATGCCTTTTGAGCGACTATTTTGCGAAAGGAAGGATTTGCATGGCAAACCGTGTGACCATACAGATTGCAGGACAGCAGTACACCATGCTGGCGGATGAATCTGTGGAATATATGAATGAGGTGGCCGAGCTGGCGCAGCAGACCATCGCGGAGTGCGGTGGTTCGGCGTCGTTTGCGTCCACGCGGGCGCTTGCGCTGGCGACGGTCAATCTTGCCGATGAATATATCAAGGCTAAGACGGCGGCTGAGGCGGCGGAAGCCAAA
>NZ_CALWUQ010000105.1 GCF_944384695.1 uncultured Agathobaculum sp.
GTCATCTGTTTATCCATATTTTTATTATATCATGTCGGGCTGTATCATGCTTACTTTTCTGTGCGGTGTTGCCTTAAAAGATATAGCTGTAGCATAATCAGCACGCTACGTATGCAAATTCAGCTATGAAATCCGCAAAAACCCGTTATTTCGCAAGAAATAACGGGTTTTTGTATCTTTGCAGCTTATTTTACGCTTCCATATTCGGGTCATATTCACATTCGACGAACACGACCTTTTCGTCGCCTTCCCACCACTGGACGACGCAATAATAGTTTGCATCCTGCCCCTCATAGGGTACAAGGCCGGCTTCCAGATCGCTCAGATCATAGAACCATGCGGAATCCTGCATCGTAAATTCTTGGCCGTTAAAGGAAACGGGAAAATCGCCAAGCGCGATGACCGAACCGATGCAGTCCTCACTCACAACGTCCACCGAGGAATCGACAAGGAATTTGGGGAAAGACCATTCCACCGTGGCCTCTTTCACGTCGTTTTGGAACATGCACTGTCCATCCAGCGCCGACTGCTCCTTTTTCGTCATCCATAGATATGGGCTTCCTCTTCGCGGAACATCAAAACAAATACAGCCAGCAGCGGCGCGCAGGTCAGCAGCAGCGCCCGTTCTCCCAACGCCTCTGTCAGACGCGCGCCCAGCGCCGCACCGCAAATGAAAAACAAAATGATTGCATAGTAGTGCCGCGCCTTGCGCGCTGCCGTTCGCTCTCCGGTCTGACGCCAAATCATCAGCTGCTCTGTCCCCGACCGCAGGTTGCCCGTGCACATGGTCGTAGCAAAGGCGCTGCCGCGCACCTTGCGAAAGGTTTCCACCTGCATGGCGCAGACAAAGGAAATCACCGTATTCACCGCCATATTCATCTGCTGCGGCAAAAAGGCCACGACCGCCAGCAGAATAATCTCCGCAATGACAATGACCTGCCGCCAGTGCAGCGCCGCATCGGATTTACCTTTGCGCTTGCCGCGCCGCTTGACCAGCTCGGCCGCCACCACCCCGAAGGCAAACGCCAGAATCGGCAGCAAATACGTCAGCGCGCGCTGCCATTCCCCCTCTGCCAGCTTGAGACCGAACAGCACGATATTGCCGGTCTGTGCGTTGGCAAATACGCCGCCGCGGCAAAGATACGTATAGGCGTCAAAAAAGCCGCCCGCTATTGCAAGCAGCCCGCCCAGAAGCAGCGATTCGGACATCTGTCCTCTTTCCTGTTGCATCATCATTCCCCCATTTCCTTCATTTCCTCCACCAGTATAGCAAAAAAAACCGTCCGTTTCAACAACGGACGGTTTTCCCTTTACTTGTCTCCCGCAATACGCATGCGGTTGATTGCCTTTTTCAGCTTGACCTGCGCGATATCATGCTCATGGTCGCTTTCCTTCTTCTGAAGGATGGCGCGGGCACGCTCGGCGGCCTCGCGGGCGCGGTTGATGTCGATTTCGTCCGCCCATTCGCAGGTGCGGGCGAGCACGACCGTCTGCTCACGCGATACGTCGACGAACCCGCCTGCAATCGCGGCAACACGGGACTGCCCATTCTGAAAAATGGTCAGGCCGCCGATGCCGAGCGCCGCGGTGTACGGCACATGGTGCGGCAAGATGCCAACGTCACCCTGCGTGGTGCGGATAACGATTTGGTCGACCTCATCATCATAAAAGCAACGGTCGACCGTCATCACCTTGAGATGAAAGGTAGCCATATTATGCCCCCTTCTTCGCCTTCTCCACGACCTCGTCGATGGTGCCGGCAAACAGGAACGCCGACTCGGGCAAATCGTCATGCTTGCCGTCGAGAATCTCGCGGAAGCCGCGAATCGTCTCCGAAACCGGAACGTACTTGCCCTGGAAGCCCGTGAACTGCTCCGCAACGTGGAACGGCTGCGACAGGAAGTTCTGGATTTTACGGGCGCGGGCAACGGTCAGCTTATCCTCGTCAGACAGCTCATCCATACCGAGGATGGCGATGATGTCCTGCAAATCCTTGTACTTCTGCAAGATGGACTGCACCGCACGCGCGACTTCGTAGTGGTCGATGCCGACAATGTCCGCGGTCAGGATACGCGAGGACGAGTCGAGCGGGTCCACCGCCGGATAAATACCCATCGACGCAATATCACGCGACAAAACGACCTTCGCATCCAGATGCGAGAATGTGGTCGCCGGCGCGGGGTCGGTCAGGTCGTCCGCCGGCACGTAAACCGCCTGCACGGACGTAATCGAGCCCTTCTTGGTCGAGGTGATACGCTCCTGCAGCGCGCCCATCTCGGTCGCCAGCGTCGGCTGGTAGCCTACCGCCGACGGCATACGGCCGAGCAGCGCGGAAACCTCGGAACCCGCCTGCGTGAAACGGAAGATGTTGTCGATAAACAGCAGCACGTCCTGCCCTTCCACATCGCGGAAGTATTCCGCCATGGTCAGGCCGGAAAGCGCCACGCGCATACGTGCTCCGGGCGGCTCGTTCATCTGGCCGTAAACCAGCGCGGTCTTGTTGATAACGCCGGATTCCTGCATTTCGTTATACAGGTCGTTACCCTCACGGGTACGCTCGCCAACGCCGGTGAATACCGAAATACCGCCGTGCTGCTTGGCGATGTTGTTAATCAGCTCCATGATGATAACCGTCTTGCCGACGCCTGCGCCGCCGAACAGGCCGATTTTACCGCCCTTGGCATACGGCGCAATCAGGTCGATGACCTTGATGCCGGTTTCGAGGATTTCCGTCGTGGATTCCTGCTCCTCATAAGAAGGAGCGGGACGGTGGATGGGCCAACGCTCCTCGCCCTCAACCGGCGGCTTGTTGTCCACCGGCTGGCCGAGCAGATTGAAAATACGGCCCAGATTCTTGTCGCCGACCGGGACCGTGATCGGTCCGCCGGTGTCGACGGCCTTCATGCCGCGCACCAGACCGTCCGTGGACTCCATCGCGATGCAGCGCACGGTATCCTGACCGATGTGCTGCGCAACTTCGACCGTTACGATGCGGCCGTTGTTGTCAATTGTGATGGCGCTCAGCAGCTTGGGCAGTGCGTCGGCAGCAAATTTAATGTCCAGCACCGGTCCGATAATCTGGACAACGGTGCCAATATTCTGCTCACTCATTGGCAAAACTCCTAATTCGTATCGTCCTATGCGCCGACCTCGCCCGAACCCGCGACGATCTCGGTGATCTCCTGCGTGATGGCTGCCTGACGTGCACGGTTATAGGACAGATTCAGATTTTCGATCATCTCGCTGGCATTGTCGGACGCAGCCTCCATCGCCATGCGGCGCGCGGACTGCTCGGAGCAGTAGCTTTCCACCACCGCGCCGTACAGCACA
>NZ_CALWUQ010000106.1 GCF_944384695.1 uncultured Agathobaculum sp.
GATACGGCGACCACCGAGATCTACACTCTTTCCCTACACGACGCTCTTCCGATCTGTTCTATGTAGACTTCACCGGCAATATGAAAGACCATGCCGTGCAGTCGCTGTTATATCAGCTCCATGAGGAGCTGCCCTACATCAAAGTCATCGGCAGCTATCCGGTTTCCGATGCAACGGAGGAGTAAACAAATGCAAATCCAACCCTGCGGCCCGCTGCGCGGCGAAATCACCGTGCCGGGCGACAAATCCATTTCGCACCGCGCGGTCATGCTGGGCGCGCTGGCAAACGGCACGACCCATATCACCGGCTTCCTGATGGGGGAGGACTGTCTGTCCACCATCGAATGCTTCCGCAAGATGGGCGTGAAAATCGAGATGACGGAGAACGAAGTGATTGTCGAGGGCGTGGGCCTGCACGGCCTGTGCGAGCCGGAGGAAACGCTCTACACCGGCAACAGCGGCACCACCACCCGTCTGCTGTGCGGCATTCTGGCCGGTCAGCCGTTCACCGCGACACTCAACGGCGACGCTTCCATCCAGAAGCGTCCGATGGGCCGCGTCATCAAGCCGCTGCGCGAGATGGGCGCATCCATCGAAGGCAAAAACGACAACTACTGCCCGCTGACGCTGTACCCCAGTGAGCTGCACGGCATCGAGTACCGCCTGCCGGTGGCCTCCGCCCAGCTCAAGAGCGCGATTCTGCTCGCGGGATTGTATGCGGAGGGCCAGACCACGGTCATCGAACCTGCCCCCTCGCGCGACCATACCGAGCGTATGTTCCGCGCGCTGGGCGTAGAGGTCGAGACCGAGGGCAATACGATTACACTTGAACCGCCCGAGGACCTGCACGCGGTGGACATCGCCGTACCGGGCGATATTTCGTCCGCGGCGTTCTTCCTCGTCGCGGGCGCCATCGTGCCGGGCAGCGAACTGACCATCAAAAACGTCGGCGTCAACCCGACGCGCACGGGCATTCTGGACGTGCTGCGCGAGATGGGCGCGGACATCACCGAATCCAACCTGCGGGACGACGCCGAGCCGGTATGTGATTTGACCGTGCGGCACAGCCGCCTGCACGGTGTTGAAATCGGCGGTTCGATTATCCCGCGTCTGATTGACGAGCTGCCGGTGCTTGCGGTCGCGGCCGCTTTTGCGGAAGGCGAAACTGTCATCCGCGACGCGCAGGAGCTTAAGGTCAAGGAATCCAACCGGATTGCCGCGATGGTGACCGAACTGACGCGCGCGGGCGTAGATGTGGAGGAAACCGACGACGGCATGATTATCCACGGCGGCAAAACGCCGTGCGGTGCTTCGTTTGAAACCTACAAGGACCACCGCATTGCGATGAGCCTTGCGGTACTGGCGCTGGCAGCCCAGACCTCCAGCCGCATCAACGACCCCGAGGTTGTTTCCATCTCCTACCCCGACTTTTTCCACACGCTCGAAACGCTGGGAGGCTGATACCATGCTGCTGACTATGGAGGAATTCCGCGCCTTTGAGCCGAAAAAAGCGACCTATGCCCTGTTCGGCTGGCCGCTCGGCCACACGATGAGCCCGGAGCTGCACGCACAGCTGTTTGAAGCCTCCGGGCAGGACGCGGAGTATATCGGCGTTGCGGTGCCGCCCGAGGACCTGCCCGAAGCGTTTGCGTTGGCAAAGCGCAAGCTGCGCGGCATCAACTGCACCATCCCGCACAAAAAAGCGGTCATCGACCTGCTTGACGAAGTGGATACCGCCGCGCGCGACCTGCACTCGGTCAACACCGTTGCCTTCCGCGACGGGCGCGCAACCGGCTACAACACGGACATTCTCGGCTTTGCCGAATCGCTATCGCGCGACGGCGTTAAACTGCGCGGCAAAAAGGTGCTGCTGCTCGGCTATGGCGGCGCAGCCGCGGTCATGGCGTACCACTGCGTCACGCAGGGCGCTTACCTGACCATTACGGGCCGTCATCCTGACAAAGCCACTGTATTGCAGCAGCAGCTGTGTGAAGCTGTGCCCGGCGCACACGTTTCGGTATTCAGCCGCCGGCACATCCCGCGCGATATCCAGATTGTCCTCAATTCCACGCCGGTGGGTATGTATCCCAAGGAAAATGTTGCGCCCCTGCACTATCTGCCGCACAAGACCGAATATGTGTTTGACGCGATTTATAACCCGCCCGTCACGGCGACGATGAAGCTGGCAAATCCCAAAAAGGCCCGCGTGCGCGACGGTCTGTTCATGCTGGTCATGCAGGCCGCACACGCGCAAACCATCTGGTCGGGCGTGCAATTTACACCGCAGGCCTGCGAGACCATCCTGCGCCGCACCTACGGCAAGATGGCGGTCAAGCGGCTGCACGAAAAGTACGGCAAGCACAATATCGTGCTGTGCGGCTTTATGGGCAGCGGCAAAACCACGGTCGGCCGCAAACTTGCCCGCTTGACCGGACTGGAATTTGTCGACGCCGACCAGTATCTGGAGGCGCAGGAGGGCAAACAGATTTCGGAAATCTTTGCAGAGCGGGGCGAGGCCTACTTCCGCGACCGCGAAAGTGCGTACATCCGCGAGTTGTCCCAGCGCGACGGCATCGTGCTCTCGCTCGGCGGCGGCGCGGTGCTGCGGCAGGAAAACGTGGAGACCGTCAAGCAGACCGGCCTGCTCATCCATCTGGATACGCCGTATTTCCGCATCCTGAAAAACCTGTCCTTTTCCAACACCCGCCCGCTGCTGGACAAACCGGACAAGCAGGCCGAGACCCGCCGCCTGTATAATGCCCGCAAGGGCATTTACCATCGCGTGGCGGATGTTTCGGTGCGCAGCCCGAAAATTTCCGAAGTGCTGGAAAAGCTCGTCAAGAGCATCTGAGCCCCCTGCCGCAACCATCGTTTCCACCCATTCTGAGAAATCGAGGAGGACCATGAAACATTTCGTAAAATTTCCCATCCGCCTGCTGGCGGCTTCTCTGGCCGTTATGCAGCTGGTTTCCGCAGCTGCCGGCGCAGCCTTCACCAATTCTTTCTCCTATTCCTATCCGGTTGGCGAAGGACTGGAATACACCCGCTCGGAAGGCAGGAACACAGCCGGCCTGCAAAAAGCCAATATCCTGACCTATACGCCCAACACCGGGGTCTCCCCCATTATGGTGTATGCCGACGAACAGCTCTACGGCAGTCAGGCAACCATCACAAATGCCGTGCAGTATCTGGAAAGTCAGGGTAAATCCGTCATTGGCGGCACCAATGCGGACTTTTTTGTTATGTCCAGCGGTATTCCGATTGGTCTGGTCATCGACGAAGGCGAGCTGATTTCGTCGG
>NZ_CALWUQ010000107.1 GCF_944384695.1 uncultured Agathobaculum sp.
AGTTTATCGTCCATTGCTCACCCCAATACGTCGATGACATAGGTGATAAGGTTGGCGATGGAAAGAAAACCGCCTGCAATGGTGGTCACCAATAGCGTTTTATCTCTGCTGAACCGATATCGAGGATAGGCTTCTGCTGCAATATACGCCCAGAAGACGGCAAGCAGCGCATCATTGGACTGCTTGGTGCACAGGTCAAAAATCATGAGAAAAATCAAAACAATCAGGAATGAGATGATGCCGATTTGTCTGCCCTGATTTTCCGCATTCTTTTTGCCTTCATCCAGATTTTCTCTGCGGCTTTTCGCCAGAATTTCCTCTTTATTCATAGGGAACACCTCACTGTCTCTATCCGATAAAATACCAAGTGTTCTTTGCATTTTCAGTATAACACGCCAAGTAAACCTGTCAAGAGAATTTGCAAAGTTTTCGTGGCAAAGTGTTCGGAAGCGGAAAACAGATGCAAAATCTGTCCATCACCATGGGTGGCGTATTGTTTCCGGCAGGGGAAACGGGTATAATAGAGTCTACGGGCGGGCTGGGACTCGCCGCAAACAGAAAGGGAGGAATGTTCCTTGCAGATAGAGAAAACCCTGCAAACGCTGTGCGCACTGCCGGCGGTGAGCGGGTTTGAAGAACAGGCGGCGCAGGCGGTTGCCGCGCTGCTGCGTCCGCTGTGCGATACGGTCGAGGTCGACCACAACGGCAATGTGCTGGGCTACAAGGGCTGCGGCCGCAAGCATGCCAAAACCGTGCTGCTCGACGCACACCTTGACCAAATCGGTTTTGTCGTTACCGAGGTGCTGGACGGCGGCTTTCTGCGCTTTGCGCCGGTCGGCGGTGTCGACCCGCGCATGCTGCTGGCAACCGAGGTGACCATTCTGGCGGACGAGCCGTTATACGGTGTGGTCAGCTGCATGCCGCCGCATCTGCTGAAAGCGGGCGAGCAGGATAAGGCTGTGCCGGTCGAGCAAATGTTGATTGACACCGGTCTGGAAAACGCCAAGGAGAAAATCCGTATTGGCACGCCGATTGTGTTTGCACAGCAGCCGGTGAAGCTGCTCGGCGGGCAGGTTTGCAGCAAATGTCTGGATGACCGCGCGGGTGTGGCCGCGATTCTGCTTGCGTTGGAAAAGCTGAAAAAGCATAAAAAGCGCCGCTGCAACATCGCAGTGCTCATCAGCGCGCAGGAGGAGGTCACCGGCCTCGGCGCACAGACCGGCGCGTTTGCCGTGCAGCCGGCGTATGCGATTGCAGTGGATGTGACGCACGGCAAAACGCCGGACGGCCCGTCGGACGGCGTGTTCGAGCTGGGCAGCGGTCCGGCCATTGGCGTGGGGCCCAACCTGCACCGCGGGCTGACCAAGCGGCTTATCAAAACCGCGAAAGCCAACGACATTGACTATTCGCTTGAGGTGATGGAGGGCAACACGGGCACGAATGCGTGGACGATGCAGATTGTTGCGCACGGCATTGCGACCGCGCTGCTGTCCATTCCGGAGAAATACATGCATACGCCGGTCGAGGTCGTCAAAACATCCGATGTGGAGGATGTGGCGGAGCTTCTCTATCGGTTTTTGTGCGACTTTGACGGGGAGGTGGAAGCATGACCGAACTGCTGAAAACGCTGTGCGCGTTGCCCGGCCCGTCGGGCTGCGAGGACGCGGTGCGCGAGTTTGTGCTCAAAAAAGCAAAGCCGTTCGCGGATGAAATCCGAACGGATGCCATCGGCAATGTCATGGTCTTCCGCAAGGGCAAAAAGGCCCTCGAGCGGCCGGTCGCCGTGTGCGCACATATGGACGAGGTCGGCGTCATCGTCAAAAAGATTACCGAGGACGGCATGCTGAAATTCGGCTTTGTCGGCGGGGTCGACCCGCGCGTTGTGATTGGCAAGGGGGTGCGGTTTGGCGACACGCGCGGCGTCATCGGCATCAAGGCGGTGCATTTGACGACTGCGGCAGAGCGCCGCACCATGCCTAAGACCAAGGATTTGTATATCGACATCGGCGCGACCAGCCGTGCGGCAGCCGAAGCCAAGGTGTCGCTGGGTGATTACGGCGCGTTCGATTCGGATGTGGTGCTGTTTGGAGAGGGGTTCATCAAAGCCAAGGCGATTGACGACAGAATCGGCTGCGCGGCTCTGCTGACGCTGCTGGAGGAGCAGCCGCCGGTGGACACCTGGTTTTGCTTCACCGTGCAGGAGGAAACCGGCCTGCGCGGTGCGGCGAGCATGGCCTATGCACTCGACCCGGGGTTCGCACTGGTTATTGAGGGCACGACCGCAGCCGATTTGGCGGAAGTGAAGGACGGCAAGACGGTCTGCCGCGTGCGCGGCGGGGCGGTCATTCCGTTCATGGACGGCGCGACGATTTACGACGCGGCTCTGTTTGAGCTGCTGCGCGATGCCTGCATTCAGCGCGGCATCCCGTGGCAGACCAAGACGCGCATTTCCGGAGGCACGGATGCGGGCCGCATCCATAAGAGCCGGGCGGGTGTGCGTGTGTGCGCCGTAGCCGCGCCTGTGCGCTATATCCATTCGCCGTCGAGTGTGGCGGCGTTGAGCGATTGCGAGGCGGTTTTGCAGGCCGCGCGCGCATTTCTGGAAGAACTGGGAGGGGAAAGCGAATGAGCAAGGTTTTTGATTTGTGGTGCGAGGTCGGCGGCGCATTCGGCCCGTCCGGCCGCGAGGATGCCGTGCGCGAGGCGATTGCGGCCATTGCAGGCGAGTATATTGACGACGTGACCACCGACGCACTGGGCAACCTCATCTGCCGCAAAAAAGGAAGCGGAAAAAAGGTGCTGTTTGCCGCGCATATGGATTCCATCGGCGTGGTCGCCACTTATATCGATGAGAAGGGCTTTATCCGCTTTTCGCAGGTCGGCGGTCTGTTCAAGGGCGACCTCATCAACATCACGGTGCGGTTTGCCGGTGGCACGCGCGGCGTCATTTCTTACGAGGAAAAAACGCCGTTTAAGGATTTAACGCTGGACAACCTGTTTATCGACATCGGCGCAAAGGACCGCGCGGATGCGGAAAAGCAGGTGCAGGTGGGCGATTTTGCGGTGTTTGAAGCGCCGCGCTTTGAGCAGAACGGTGTGCTGTGCGGCCCGTATCTGGACAACCGCATCGGCTGCGTGACCCTGCTGCTCGCAATGGAGCAGCTTGCGGAAGCTGAGACCGAAAACGACCTGTACTTTGTGTTCACGGCGCAGGAGGAGGTCGGCCTGCGCGGCGCGGG
>NZ_CALWUQ010000108.1 GCF_944384695.1 uncultured Agathobaculum sp.
CTCCATTTAGAAAATATTCAGTTTTTGGCACAGATAACATGATTTCGAGTCAGCCCCGTTATGACCACTTCGATACCGCTGCATATTTGTAAATCACTTGCACTGCCTGTTCTGCACAGTGCTTTGTTATTATATCATGAGAGAATCAAAAAAACAAGTTTTTTTTAAAATTATATATTATGATATTTGCCATGCCAATCACTTGGCAGGACTGAGCTCACAAAATGGCAAGCAGCAGAGTTTAACCACTCTGCTGCTTGCTGACTTATGCAAAATACACCATTATTTTTCTGTGCGGTACAGCACCAAAGATTCATACGGACGCAGATGCAGCTTGGTCTGCACAATAGAATCCGTGTAATTCGAAATCAGACAAGTAAAGCCCTCAAGCGTTACCGGACAATTCCAGTCCACTTCCGTGCGATAGAAGTTGTTGACTACGACAATCTGCTCCCCGTTCCATCGACGGGTATAGGCCAGTACAGACGGATGTCCCTCGTCCAGCGGTGCGAAGTCACCGTATGCAATCACATCGTATTGTTTGCGCAATGCGATGAGTTTGCGGTAGTGTGCAAATACCGAGTCTGGGTCATCCACTTGGGCGGCAGCGTTGATATGGGCGTGATTGGGATTGACGCTCAGCCATGGCTCGGCTGTAGTAAAGCCACCATGCTGGCTTGCATCCCACTGCATCGGTGTGCGCGCATTATCACGCGAATGCACGCGCAGGATATCATACACGCTATCCTCATGCAATCCGCGTGCACGCAAAATGTGATAATGGTTGATGCTCTCCACATCGCGGTACTGGTCGAGCGAGGTAAAGCCTGCATTGGTCATGCCGATTTCCTCACCCTGATAGACATACGGCGTACCGCGCAGACAATGAACGACGGTACCCAGCATCTTAGCGGACTGCGCCCAGTATTTGCCCTCATCGCCAAAGCGGGAGACGACACGCGGCTGGTCATGGTTGCACCAGAACACCGCATTCCAGGCATTGTGCGCACTCATACCCGCCTGCCATGAAAACAGGATGTTTTTGAGTTTGCCGAAATCGAACGGCACAATCACCCACTTTTCATTCCCCATAAAATCCACCTTGAGATGGTGGAAAGAAAAGACCATGCTCAATTCACCTGTGTCTGCACCTGCATAGCGATAGCAGTTTTCCATGCTTGTGCTGGACATTTCACCGACCGTAATAATCTCTGCATCCGTACCAAAGGTCGCAGCGCTTAGTTCATGCAGAAATTCGTGTACGCGCGGGCCGTCGGTATAAAAGCGGCGTCCGTCCCCTTCGAAGTCGGATTCATAAGAGCCTTTGCTGATGAGGTTCACCACATCGAAACGGAAACCCTTAACACCCTTCCCCATCCAGAAGCGAATAACATTTTGCAGCTCTTTGCGCACGCGGGGATTCTCCCAGTTGAGGTCGGCCTGCGTAGGGTCGAACAGGTGCAGATACCATTTTCCCTTTGCCGGCACATACTGCCATGCGCTGCCGCCAAATTTGCTTTCCCAGTTATTGGGGGGCGTACCATCCGCACCTCCCTCGCGCCAGATATAGAAATCTTCGTACTCCTTGTCGCCCGCCATGGCCTTCTGAAACCATTCGTGCTCGGTCGAAGTGTGATTGAACACCATATCCAGCATCAAGCGGATGCCGCGCTTTGCCGCCTCGCGGGACAGCGTTTCAAAATCTGCCATTGTGCCGAAGCGCGGGTCAACTGCGCAGTAGTTGGCCACATCATAACCGTTATCGCGCTGCGGAGAAGGGAAAAACGGATTGAGCCAAATATAATCCACACCCAGCAGCTGGAGATAATCGAGCTTGGCGGTCACGCCGCCTAGGTCGCCAACGCCGTCACCATCCGAATCAAAAAAGGACTTGAAATAGCACTGGTACACTACACTCTTACGAAAATCCAACATACGGATTTGCCTCCTGTCTCAGGCAAGCTCGGCAGCAATCGTCTCGCCGTGCTTGACGTCAATACCTGTGTGGAACGTCATATTGCTGTGACCGGCCGGTTCGGTGACGATAAACACCGTTGTCTTGGGGTGGCCGGCTGCCGCAATTTTTTCGGGTGAAAAAGCAATCAGCTTATCGCCCGCCTTGACGGTATCGCCTTCGTGAACGAACAGCGTAAAGCCGTCTCCTTTCATGTCAACGGTGTCTATGCCAATGTGAATGAGCAATTCCGTGCCGTCCGCGAGTGCCAAACCGCAGGCGTGGCGGCTGTCCTCCATGACGACCGAAACCGTTGCATCCGCGGGCGCGTAAATCGTGTCACCTGTCGGCTCAAACGCCATGCCTTCGCCCATAATGCCCTTGGAAAACACATCGTCCGGCACTTCAGAGAGCGACAGCGTGCGGCCGTCGCAAATTGCTTTGAGTGCGACAGTGGCACCAGCGGCCGGTGCTTCTACGGCATCCGGCGCTGCATCTGCTGCAAAATCAACCGTTGCTTGCAAACCACGGTCTGCGGCGGCCAGCTTGCGGCTGCCAACAAGGAAAGTCAGCACAAACGGGACAATGATTGCGGTAGCCATTGCCAGCAGGAAGTTCAGCCAGTACTCCGGGAAGATGGACAGAATACCGGGCAGGCCGCCGACACCGATGCTGATGGCGGTCACACCCGTACCGATGGAAATCATAGCAGCGCAAGCTGAACCAATCATACCGCAGACAAGCGGGAAACCGTATTTCAGGTTGACGCCGAACAGTGCCGGTTCGGTGACGCCCAGATAGCAGGAGATACACGCCGGGATATTCACCTGCTGCGCGCGCTCATTGCGCTTTTGCAGGAAGGACATGGCGAGCACCGCTGATCCCTGTGCAATATTCGACAACGCAATCATCGGCCAGAGGTTGGTACCGCCATAGGTATTGACCAACTGTGAGTCAATCGCGTTCGTCATATGGTGCAGACCGGTCATAACGATTGGCGCGTAGAACAGACCAAACAGCGCGGCGAACAGCAGCTTAAAGTTGGAAGCAAGACCCATGTTGACAATGTTGGCAATGAAGTCACCAATCTTCCAGCCAATCGGGCCGACCACCGTGTGCGCAATCAGCACCGCCGGCACCAGCGCGCAGAACGGTACAACGACCATACTGACGACCTCAGGACAAATCTTTTTGAAGAATTTCTCTAAGTAAACCAGCACAAAGCCTGCCATAATCGCTGCAACAACTTGTCCCTGATAGCCGATCATC
>NZ_CALWUQ010000109.1 GCF_944384695.1 uncultured Agathobaculum sp.
AATTCAGGTGGACGGAAAGCCGATTGGCATGGCTGAGGAAAAACGCTATCTGATGCTGTACAAGCCGCGCGGCTATGTGACAACGCTGAGCGATGAGCGCGGCCGCAAGACCGTGGCTGATTTGGTGCGGGACTGCGGCGCGCGCGTGGTGCCGGTCGGACGGCTGGACTATAATTCGGAAGGGCTGCTGCTGCTGACCAACGACGGCGAACTGGTCCATGCGCTGACCCATCCGCGGCATGAGGTGGAAAAGCATTATGAGGTGCGCGTGCGCGGCCGTCTGGACAATATCGCGCGTCTGTCCGAGCCGATGACGATTGACGGATATGCAATCCGTCCGGCGGAGGTTGTCATTTTGGAAAAAGACGAGCAGAGCGCCAAGCTGCGCCTGACGATTCATGAAGGCCGCAACCGCCAGATCCGCAAAATGTGCGAGCAATGTGGGCTGGAGGTGCGCCGCCTCAAGCGGGTAGCGGTGGGCAAGCTGCCGCTCGATCCGCATCTGAAATCGGGTGCGTGGCGCGACCTGACGGCGGATGAGCTGGCGTACTTGCAGGAAATTGCTGCAAATTTGCAGGATTGATGCAAAACTTCTTGCATTTTGCGCGGCAACCGCTTAAAATAGAAACGGCAAAATGCAGGTTTTGCATACCAAGGGAGAGAAACCATGAACGACCTGATCAATAAAATCCAGAGTGAGCTGCCCGGCTTTTCCAAGGGACAGAAGCAGATTGCGCGCTTCATTTTGGAACACTACGACAAAGCCGCCTTTATGACGGCCAGCCGTCTGGGCACGACCGTCGGCGTGAGCGAATCCACGGTGGTGCGGTTTGCGACCGAACTGGGCTATGACGGCTATCCGCATTTGCAGCGCGCCCTGCAGGAGATGATCCGAAACAAGCTGACCTCGGTGCAGCGCATGGAGGTGTCAAGCGACCGCATGGGCGGGCGCGACGTGTTGCAGACCGTGCTGCACGCGGATATGGATATGATTCGGCAGACGCTGGATGAAATCGACCGCGATGCCTTTCAGGGTGCGGTGGATGCGCTGATCGGGGCGAAACGGATTTACATTCTCGGTGTGCGCTCCTCGAGCGCGTTGTCCAATTTCGTCGGGTTTTATTTTAACCTGTTGTTTGAAAATGTGACGCTTGTACATACCAACAGCGTCAGTGAGATTTTTGAGCAGGTGCTGCGCGTCGGGCCGGGCGATGTGGTGCTCGGCGTCAGCTTCCCACGTTACTCCAAGCGCACGCTCAGCGCCATGCAGTATGCGCGCGACCGCGGCGCGCGTGTCATCGCGCTGACCGATTCGCATTTGTCGCCGCTGGCGCGCGTGGCCGACCATCTGCTGCTTGCGCGCAGCGACATGGCGAGCTTCGTCGATTCGCTGGTGGCGCCGCTTTCGGTCATCAATGCGCTGATTGTGGCCGTCGGTATGAGCCGGCGCGAAGAAATCGAGCAGACCTTTAACAAGCTCGAACGCATTTGGGAGGAATACGACGTATACGAAAAGCCGGAGGACGAGACAAATTGAACATTCTGGTAGTCGGCGGCGGTGCGGCAGGGCTGATGGCCGCGGGTACGGCAGCGGAAAACCGTGCGCGCGTGACGCTGTTTGAGACGAATGAAAAGGTCGGCCGCAAGCTGTTCATCACCGGCAAGGGCCGCTGCAATGTGTGCAACGACTGCGATGCGCAGACGGTTTTGCAGAACGTGCCGGTCAATCCGCGTTTTTTGTATTCCGCGCTGGACTGCTTTTCGCCCGCGGACGTGATGGCGTTTTTTGGGGCGCACGGCGTGCCGCTCAAGACCGAGCGCGGCAACCGCGTTTTTCCGGTTTCGGACAAGTCCGCGGATATTATTGATGCACTTTTTACCTGGATTAGACATCTGGGTGTTACAATCATACAGAAAACAGTGGAACAACTGGAAATAAAGGACGGACGGATTACCGGCGTGCGCGCAGGCGGCAAGACTTACGCGGGCGACCGCGTAATCGTGGCGACTGGCGGCGCGTCCTATCCGCAGACCGGTTCGACCGGCGACGGCTACCGCTTTGCGCGGGAGGCCGGGCACACGGTCGTGCCGCCCAATCCGTCGCTGGTGCCGCTGGTCGAGGCAGGGGATATCTGCCGCGAGATGATGGGGTTGAGCCTGCGCAATGTGCAGGTGACCGTGTTTGAAAACAACAAAAAGATTTTTTCCGAGTTCGGTGAGATGCTGTTCACGCATTTCGGCCTGTCCGGCCCGCTGATTTTGTCCGCTTCCGCGCATATGCGGCATTTTGGCAGCAAGGGGTATCATATTGAGATTGACCTCAAGCCCGCGCTGGACGAAAAAACGCTGGACAAGCGCCTGCTTTCCGACTTTGATAAGCACAAAAACAGCGATTTCATCAATGCGCTGGGCGATTTGCTGCCGCGTAAGATGATTCCCGTGGTGGTGCGCCTGTCCGAAATCGACCCGCATGCCAAGGTGAACAGCATCACCAAGGCGCAGCGTGCTTCGCTTTTGCACACGCTCAAGCATTTTCAGGTGGTGGTATCGGGCAAGCGTCCGATTGCCGAGGCAATCGTGACCACGGGCGGCGTCAGCGTGCGCGAGGTCAGCCCGAAAACCATGGAGTCGAAAAAATGTGCCGGGCTGTATTTTGCAGGCGAGGTGCTGGACGTAGATGCCTATACAGGCGGCTTTAATTTGCAGATTGCGTGGTCGACCGGCAGGTTAGCCGGTTTGTCCGCCGCGCAGAGGGAGGAATAAGGATGGGTTACATTTCGGTCGCCATCGACGGCCCGTCGGGCGCGGGCAAATCCACGGTTGCGCGCGCGGCGGCGGCGCAGCTGGGTTACGTATATGTGGATACAGGCGCGATGTACCGCGCCATCGGTCTTGCGGTGTGCCGCAAGGGCATTTCCGGGGACGATACGGCGGGCATTGTCTCGGTTTTGCCCGAAATCACGCTTTCGCTCCAGTATCAGGACGGCGCGCAGCATATCCTGCTGTGCGGCGAGGATGTGTCCGAGGCCATCCGCACGCCGGAAATCGCAAAATATGCCTCCAAGGTGTCGGCAGTGCCCGAGGTGCGGCAGTTCCTGCTCGAAACCCAGCGGAATATGGCGAAAAACGGCAATATCCTGATGGATGGGCGCGACATCGGCACGGTCATCCTGCCGGATGCGCCGGTCAAGATCTTCCTGACTGCCTCGGCGGAGACGCGTG
>NZ_CALWUQ010000110.1 GCF_944384695.1 uncultured Agathobaculum sp.
GCAAAAAGGCAGGCAAGGCATCCCTTTTCGGGCTGCCCTGCCTGTCTTTTTTTCTTTGGCCTATTTTGCAACAGGCCCTTTGTTCTGCTTTTATGCAATGCCGCACAAGTTTATAATCCGATTTGGCTCAACCACGCCACGCGGCAAAAATCTGCTCCGCATCGGTCGCGCTCGGCGCTGCAACCAGCTTATCCGCCAGCTCCTTGCACTCCGCGTACGAATGCGCCGCCAAATCAGCCTTGGCCGCCAGCATCGCAGAAGCGGACATAGACAGGTTGGTGACACCCAGACCGCAGAGCACCGGCGCCATGCCCGGCGTACCGGCCATTTCGCCGCAGACGCCGACTTCGATTCCGTTCTCGTTGGCTGCCTTAGCCGTCATGGCAATCAGGCGCAGCACGCCCGGATGCAGCGGACGGTACAGATAGGAAATCTTTTCATTGATGCGGTCGACCGCGCAGGAGTACTGAATCAGGTCATTCGTACCAATCGAGAAGAAGTCAACTTCCTTGGCCAGCATATCCGCACAGACGGCAGCCACCGGAATCTCCACCATGATGCCGACCTTGACATTCGGGTTGTGATCCACACCCTCAGCTGCCAGCAAATCTCTGGCCTGCTGAAGAACCTGCTTTGCGTTGCGGATTTCCTCAATCGAGGAAATCATCGGGAACATGATGCGCAGATCGCCGTACTTTGCCGCACGCAGCAGCGCACGCAGCTGGGTCAGGAACAAATCGGTCTTGTTCAAGCAGATACGGATGGCACGATAGCCGAGGAACGGGTTCTGCTCCTTCTCCAGCTCAAGCGCGGGCACTTCCTTATCGCCGCCGATATCCAACGTACGGATGATGACCGGCTTGCCCGCCATGATTTCGCATGCCTTCTTATATGCCTCAAACTGCTCTTCCTCACTCGGCAGATCATCGCGGTCCATAAACAGGAACTCAGAGCGGAACAGGCCGACGCCTTCACCGCCCAAATCCGCTACGCGAACCGCGTCGTCCGGCGTGCCGATATTGCCTTCCACTACGATGCGGCGGCCGTCGCTCGTTGCGCCCTGACGCTCCTTGAACTTCGCCAGCATTGCGCGGCGCTCGTCCTCCGCCTTTTTCTTCTGCTCAAACTGTGCCAGCGTTTCCGCATCCGGATCGACCACGACTTCGCCAGATACACCGTCAAGCAGCAGATCAGAACCGTCCTCAATGCCGTCTACCTTGTCGCCTGCGCCTGCAACCGCCGGAATGCCAATCGAACGCGCCATGATTGCAGAGTGGCTGGTGCGGCCGCCGATACGGGTGACAAAACCCACAACCGGCTTCGAGCCGATCTTCGCCGTATCCGAGGGCGTCAAATCGTTGGCAATGATGATGCACGGCTCGGTAATCGTGTCGATTGCATTATCCGCAATGCCCTTCAGGCTCTTGAGCACGCGCTTGGAAATATCCCCGATATCTGCCGCGCGCGCCTGCATGTATTCGCTATCCATAGCACGGAACATCGCTTGAAAATTTTCACAGTTGACAAAGCAGGCATACTCCGCGCAAACCTTTTCGTCTTCCACCAGTTTGGTCATGCCCTCGATAAAATCCGGGTCCTCCAGCATGAGCAGGTGTGCGTCAAAAATTTCCGCCTCAGACGCACCAATGTTTTTCTCCGCTTCATCGCGCAATGTCTCAATCTGCTTTTTGGCATTTGCCACAGCATCGGTCACACGTTTCTGCTCGGCCGCAACATCTGTGATGCTGTCTTTGACGACCGTCAGATCCTCCTCCTTGATAACCAAGGCTCTGGCATGTGCAAGCCCCTCCGAAACGCCAATCGCTTTAAACTTGAACATAGCCGTATCCTCCTGTTTTCTTGTATTTCTTATACAAAAACCCTATGCATTTCTCAAAATACATTGTATAATATTTCCGCTCTTTCGTCAAGTGTACAGAACGGTTTTCAGAAAACTTGCAAGAATTGAAAATTTTTTGTGCTTATCCGCCTGTTTTCTGCTATACTTATACCATTCTACATACGAACTTTTACAGGAGGAATGACAACCATGGCAAACCGCTGCACCCATATTCCTGAAATTATGCTGCCCCGCGAGGGCACGGACCTTTCCAAATGGGCGGTCATCGCCTGCGACCAATATACGTCCCAGCCCGAATACTGGGCCGAGACCGACCGCACGGTCGGCGATGCGCCCTCCACGCTGCGCCTGACGCTGCCCGAAGTCTATCTGGAAGAGGACGACGTTGCCGAGCGCACCGAGAAAATCCACCGCACCATGCACCGTTACATCGAGGACGGCACGCTGCGCACCCTGCCCGCGGGCGTCATCCTGACCGAGCGCTGGTCGGGCGGCTCGTGCCCGCGCCGCGGTATCGTGCTCGCAGTCGATTTGGAAGCCTATGAATACACCCCCGGCTCGGCTTCGCTCATCCGTCCCACTGAAAAAACCGTGGTCGAGCGCATCCCGCCACGCCTCAAGGTGCGTCAGGGTGCATGCATGGAGCTGCCGCATATCATGATTCTGATTGACGACCCGGAGCGCAAAATCATCGAGCCGTTGTTTGCGCAAACGGCCAATCTGGAAAAGATGTACGACACCGACCTGATGCAGCACGGCGGCCACATCACCGGCTGGTTTATCCCCAAGGGCGCACAGACGGACGCCATCGAAACCGGTCTGGAAGCGCTGTGCGACCGCGAGACATTCAACCGCAAATACGGCTGCACGGACGCGCAGGCTCTGCTGCCCTACGCGGTCGGTGACGGCAACCATTCGATGGCCACCGCCAAGGCTTACTGGGAAGAAGTCAAGGCCGGCCTGTCCGCTGAGGAGCAGGCAACCCACCCCGCGCGTTTCGTGCTGGTCGAGGTGGTCAATATTCACGATGAGAGCCTGATTATCGAGCCGATTCACCGCATCCTGTTCGGTGTGGATACCGACGAGATGCTGCGTGCGCTGACTGCATTCTATCAAGCGCAGGGCTGCAAGGCCTATGTTGCAGACCAAGCGCCCGAAGCGACCTCCGCGCATATCTTCCCGTTCTGTGCAGCAGACAAGACCGGCGTGCTTGTGGTCGAAAACCCCAAATGGTCCATCCCGGTTGCCACCATGCAGACCGCGCTGGACGACTATCTGGAAAATCATCCGTCCGCACGCATCGACTACATCCACGGCGCAGACGTCGTCTGCAATCT
>NZ_CALWUQ010000111.1 GCF_944384695.1 uncultured Agathobaculum sp.
CTGGTGCGGGGATGAGCTGTATCTCAAGGCCGAACGGTCGCTGCCGGACACCGAGTATTACGAGGATTTTACCCAGTTTGAAAACGGCATCGGTATGCTGCCGCTGTTCATGGAGGAGTTTCGGCTGGCGCTGCCCGATTACGCGGGTCGCACGGCGCGCCCATTCACCATTGCCACCGGTGCGGCGGCGGCGCCGTCTATGGCGGTTCTGCTTGACGAAGCGGCTGCAAAATGCGATAATCTGAATGGAAAAGTGGTGGAAATCCGCAACGACTTCTTCGGACACCGCGTTTCGGTCGCGGGTCTGATTACCGGACAGGATTTGATTGCGCAGCTGGCAGGCCGCGACTTGGGTGAGCGTGTGCTGATTTCGGCCAACATGCTGCGTGACGGCGGCGATGTATTTTTGGATGACTACACCCCGCAGCAGGTCGCGGAAGCGATTGGCGTGCCGGTCGTGCCGGTTGAAATCGACGGCGCGGATTTGCTCGCCAAAATTTTTGAAGACTGACACCCCCGGATGAAAGAGGAGGGAACCGATATGCCAAAACCGATTGTTGCAATCGTGGGCCGGCCGAACGTCGGCAAAAGCCAGTTGTTCAACCGACTGGCGGGCAAACGCCTGTCGATTGTCGAGGATACGCCCGGCGTGACGCGCGACCGCCTGTATGCGGAGAGCGACTGGCGTGGCCGTGATTTTACCATCATCGACACCGGCGGCATCGAGCCGAATAACGACAATGAGATTTTGCAGTTTATGCGCTATCAGGCGGAAACCGCGATTTCGCATGCGGACGTTATTATCTTTATCACCGATTTGCGCACCGGCATCACCGCAGCCGATCAGGATGTGGCAGCCATGCTGCTGCGTTCGGGCAAGCCGATTGTGCTGGCGGTCAACAAATGTGACAAGCCCGGCCAGCCTGAGCCTGAGTTTTATGAGTTCTATAACCTTGGGCTGGGCGAGCCGTATGGCATTTCTGCGCTGCACGGTTATGGGATGGGCGAGCTGCTGGACGCGGCATACGAGCATTTTCCGCCCGAGGACGAGGATGGAGAGGACGAGGAGCGCATCCGCGTTGCTCTCATCGGCAAGCCGAACGTCGGTAAGTCCAGCCTGCTCAATCGCGTGCTGGGCGAGGAGCGCGTGATTGTATCCAATATCGCAGGCACAACGCGCGACAGCGTGGATGCCAATGTGGACAATGCGCATGGAAAATTCACCTTTATCGACACGGCGGGTATCCGCAAGAAAAGCAAGGTGGATGAGAAGATTGAGAAGTACTCGGTCATGCGCTCGCTGCTTGCGGTCGAACGCGCGGATGTGTGCGTCATCATGATTGATGCGACCGAGGGTGTGACCGAGCAGGACACCAAGGTTGCGGGCGAGGCGCACAACGCGGGCAAGGCGTGCATCATTGTGGTCAACAAATGGGATTTGGTCGAAAAAGACGGCTCGACCATGAAGGAATACACTCTGCGCGTGCGCGAGGGACTGGCCTATATGCCGTATGCGCCCGTGCTGTTTATCTCGGCGCAGACTGGTCAGCGTGTCGACAAGCTGTTCGGCCTGATTCACGAGGTATACGAGCAGAACCACATGCGTATCCCGACCGGCCGCCTCAATTCGATTCTGGCCGAGGCGACTGCCCGTGTGCAGCCGCCGACCGACAAGGGCCGCCGTCTGCGTATTTTCTATATGACGCAGGCATCCACCTGCCCGCCGACCTTTGTTTGCTTCTGCAACGACGCGCGGCTGTTCCATTTTTCCTATCAGCGCTATTTGGAAAACCAGATTCGTGAGGTGTTCGGGCTGACCGGTACACCGGTGCGCATGGTAATCCGGGAGCGCAGCGAAAAGAAAGAACGATAACCGCGGCTGATATTTCTGAAACAGGGGGAAAACCATATGACACTTACGCATTTTGCTATTATCGCGGTGTGCGCTTATCTGCTCGGCTCGCTGAGTTTTGCAATCATTGTCAGTAAGGTCACGCTGGGAAAGGATATCCGCGAATACGGCAGCGGTAACGCAGGACTGACCAATTCCTACCGCACGATGGGCGCGGGCAAGACGCTGTTTGTGCTGCTGGGCGACATTGCCAAGGGCGCGGCTGCGGTGTCGATTGGCGCGCTGCTGGCCGGGCCGGTCGGCAAGCTGGTGGCGGGCATCTTCGTCATTCTGGGGCATATGTTCCCGCTGTATTTCGGTTTCCGCGGCGGCAAGGGCGTGCTCGTGGGTGCGGTGATGCTGCTGCTGTTCGACTGGCGCATTTTCCTGATTGCATTTGTGCTGTTTTTCGTCGCGGTGGCGCTGACGCGCTGGATTTCCCTCGGCTCTATTCTGGGGGCAATCAGCTTCCCTATCACCACTTTGGTGTTTTATCACGATTCCGTGCTGACCGCGATGGCGTTCGGCATGGCGGTAGCGGTGATTTTCATGCACCGCTCGAATATCGCGCGCATTTTGCGCGGCGAGGAAAACAAGTTTTCCTTCAAGAGCAAGAAAACCATTGAACAATCCGGTCGTAACGGAGAGGAGAACGGAAAATGAAGGTTTTTGTATTGGGTACCGGTGGTTGGGGCATTGCGCTGGCGCTGCTGCTGCACGACAACGGCCATGAGGTGACCTCCTGGACCTATTTGCAGGAGGAGTGCGACCTGTTGCTGCGGGAACGCGCCAATGAAAAGCTGCTGCCGGGCGTCAAGATTCCGGAGGGCATTGCCATTACCACGGATATGTCGGGCGCGGCAAAGGCCGACCTGATTGTGATGGCGGTGCCGTCGTTTGCGGTGGCGTCCACAGCGGAACAGCTGGCGACTATCGTGCCGGCTGGTACGGTGATTGTCAATGTGGGCAAGGGGCTGGATGCCAAGCATGGCTACTGCCGTTTTTCGCAGACCATTGACCGCGCGATGAACGGCAATAACCCGGTCGTTGCGCTAACCGGTCCGACCCATGCGGAGGAGGTTTCGCGCGGCGTGCCTACCGCGATTGTGGCGGCATCGGAAAGCCGCGCCGCAGCGGAGCTGACGCAGGCGGCCTTCATGAACGAAAGCTATTTTCGTGTGTATACTTCGGCGGATATTATTGGCTGCGAGCTGGGCGGCGCGTTTAAAAATATCATTGCGCTCGGCGCAGGCATCGCGGATGGCCTTGGCATGGGAGACAACTCTAAGGCGGCGTTT
>NZ_CALWUQ010000112.1 GCF_944384695.1 uncultured Agathobaculum sp.
GTCATCTGTTTATCCATATTTTTATTATATCATGTCGGGCTGTATCATGCTTACTTTTCTGTGCGGTGTTGCCCTAACATCTTTTATCAGAAAGTGAGGCGGAACATGGAGCTTCGGGTTTTGGAATATTTTTTGGCTGTCACGCAGGAACAAAGCATTTCGGCTGCCGCTGCGTATCTAAATTTGACGCAGCCCACCATTTCGCGACAGCTAAAGGACTTGGAAGAGGCACTTGGCAAACAGCTGCTGGTACGTGGTAAGCGAAATCACAAAATCGGGCTGACCGAAGAAGGCCGCCTGTTCCGCAAGCGTGCCCAGGAAATCGTCGAGCTGGTGCAAAAGACTGAAAACGAAATCCGGCAGTCCGGACACGGGATGGCCGGGGATGTATTCATCGGCGCCGGCGAGACAGACTCTCTGCGCGTCATTGCTCGGGTGGCCCATCAGATTCAGGAGGAATATCCGGATGTACATTTTCACATTGTCAGCGGGGACGGGCAGGACTTGATGGACCGTCTGGACAAAGGGCTTTTCGACTTTGGCCTACTGCTCGGAACAACCGATGCCTCCAAATATGAACAATTGGCGCTGCCCATGCTGGACCACTGGGGGGTTTTGATGCGGAAAGACGCCCCTCTTGTAGAAAAAAACAGCATCGCACCGGAGAACCTGTGGGACAAGCCGCTGATTTTATCCCGTCAAATGATTCACTTTCCCGATTTTCTGCAATGGATTCAAAAGCCCTTGTCGGAACTGCATATCAGCGCAACGTACAATCTGGCATACAATGCGTCCCTGATGGCGGATGAAAAAATGGGATATGTGCTGACGCTGGATAAACTCATCAACACAGAAGGCTCCAGCAATCTTTGCTTCCGCCCACTCACTCCGGACATGACCTTGGGCATGTCGCTTGTCTGGAAACGGTATGCAGCCTTATCCAAAGCTGCCGAATACTTTCTGGCGCAGCTCCGGGCCAATATCTCCTAAACCTGTTTGAACAATACCACAAACAAAAAAACCGTCTCCCGTAGGAGACGGTTTTTTTGTGCCATCCAATCAATCTACAATCGTGATGCTTTCCATAACCGGCTGGTTTTCCGGCAGCACTGTGCCGTTACTATCCTCCACCGGCGTATTCTCACAAATCTCGTCAACGATGTCCATGCCGTCAGTCACATAACCAAAGCAGGCATACTGCCCGTCCAGATACGTGCTGTCCTGATGCACAATAAAGAACTGCGAAGAGGCGCTGTCCATATCCTGCGCACGAGCCATGGAAATTGCGCCGCGCGTATGCGACAAATCATTTTCCACGCCATTTTCCGCAAATTCGCCCTTGATATTCTGCTCCGACCCGCCGGTGCCATCGCCATTCGGGTCACCGCCCTGCATCATGAAACCGTTGATGATGCGATGGAACGTCAGACCGTCATAAAAGCCGCTTTCCGCTAAATCCATAAAATTCTGCACGGTAATCGGCGCCGCATCCCCATCCAGCTCGACCGTAATCGTACCCATATCCTGAATCTTGATTTCCGCATGATGAATACCAATACCCTCAGTCTCAGTTTGCGTTTCGCTTTGCGCCACATTCTGCTGGTTATTCTGCGTATTGTCCGTAGGATTCTGCTCCCCTGCCCCGCCGCAGCCGCTCAGCATCAGCGCTGCTAAAATGCCACAAACGCCTGCGAAATATTTCGATTTTCTCATTGGTCTGCTCCTTTACACATGTCTCATATGTCTTGTGATAGTATCACTTTGTTTCCGGCCTGTTATGTATCGCAGGCCGCCGTACTGCATTATCCTGAAACCGGAAAAAGTTTGGGTGATGGCGTGACTGCGTATATTCAAACATCACCCCATCACTGTTATATGTTTGGCTGCTCACAACCGCAAGACAGTTGCAATCGCCCATATCCAAATATTTTAAATCCAGTGAAGTCGCCTTTTCCACCGTCACTACGCGCTTACTGTTGATGATGGACAAGTGCAGCTCGCTTTCCAGATAGCGATAAATCGAACCCTCCGCAATCTCGTGCGTTAGGCCCTGCGCAACATCCTGCCGAAAATAGCTATGGTTGAAAATCAACGGTCTCCCGTTTAAATAGTGCAAACGCTGGATGTAAAACAGCGGTGTTCCCTCTGCAAAACCAGTTTTTTCAGCAAGCTGCCGGTCTGCCGTCAACTGACAAAATAACAGCACTTTGCTCGTGCCGCGCTGCTGGTTGCGTGCAGCGGACTCGCTGAATGTCTCAATCGTGCCCAAGGTAAATGTCGTTTGCTGGCTCGGCTCAAAAATATTGCGCATGCCCTTGCCCTGCATGGTTTGTACATACCCTATACGTACCAGTTCACCCACGGCGCGCCGCAGCGTGTTGCGCGAACACCCAAATTCTGCAATCAGCGTATGCTCGCTCGGCAGCATTTCCTGCGGCGGATATTCTCCGGATTCTATTTTTTCCTTCAATAGCTGATACAACTGTTCATATTTTGCCTTCGGCATAGCACACCTCTCTGCAGCGTAAACTGATTGATATATTATAGCACATCCCACCCATTCCGAAAACCTTCAGGCGGAAATTCCTTCAAAGCCGGCGCATCTGCAATCTTATTCCAACGCAATCTGTACGCACAAGAAAAAATCTCCAGAAGCATCTGCTTCTGGAGACGATGGCGCAGCGGGTGGGATTCGAACCCACGTGCCGTTGCCGGCAAACTGATTTCGAGGGGCGTGAAACGGCTAAAACCCCTTATATTTCCGCACAAAGCCGCATAAATTGTTCTTAAAAAGCCTGTAAAAACGGGCTTTTTTCGTATCTTGTTATTTGTGTCCATAACTCTATGCAACATCGTTTTTTCTGACCGGGCACCATTCGGGCACCACGAATTATCCTGATATTTCGCGTGAAATTGCATAAGAAGTAAAAACCAAAAGTGAGTTTATCGTACATGAATGGTGCGAGTGTGCGATATGACTTGCACCGAGATAAGGAGGACACATGAATAATAACATTCTTTTAGATAGGGGTATTATACTCTCGTCCGGCGAGATCAGCAAGGATAAGATAAACCTTGTCGCCGGAGCAATCACACAGCCATTCGCAGAAATGGTATGGGTAACGACAGGCGGCGACATGGAAACCATTAACCGCCT
>NZ_CALWUQ010000113.1 GCF_944384695.1 uncultured Agathobaculum sp.
GTGGTCCGGACGGACATACCCGTCAAAGCCGGTCTCCACCAGGGCTTTGACGATCTCGTACATATCCAGGCTGCCGCAGCTGGACAGGTGCGCGCGCTCCTCAAACGAGCCGTCGTCCATAATTTTGACATTGCGCATGTGCATGAAGCCGATGCGGTTCATGGCCGAATACTTGCGCACCATCTTGGGGATATCGTTGAACTTCGCGCAGCCGAGCGAGCCGGTGCACAGGCACAGCGCATTGGACGGGGAGTCCACGATGGACAGGTAACGGTCGAGGTTCTTCTCGCAGGTGATGACGCGCGGCAGGCCGAAAATCGGGTACGGGGGGTCGTCCGGATGCAGCGCCATCACAACGCCGCACTCCTCGGCCACCGGAATGACCTTCTTAAGGAACACCTCGATATTCTTCCACAGGCCTTCTTCGCCCAGCTCGCCGTAAGCGCGAATCAAATCGCGCACCTGATCCTGCGTGTAGCTGGCGTCCCAGCCGGGCAGGTTGATATCGTCCTTCAAGGGGTCCAGACCCTTCATCTGCTCCCAGTACATGACAAGGCTGGTCGAGCCGTCCGGCGCCTTCTTGTCCAGCTGGGTGCGCGTCCAGTCAAAGACCGGCATGAAGTTGTAGGTCACGCACTTGACGCCGTATTTGGCGCAGCGACGGATGTTTTCACAGTACACGTCGATGTGGGCGTCGCGCTTGTCCGTGCCGAGCTTGATGTCCTCGGACACCGGAATGGATTCGACCACGTCGAACACCAGACCGTGCGCCTCGCACTGCTCTTTCATCTTGGCAAGGCTTTCCTCCGGCCATACCTCGCCCGGCTTTACGTCGTATACAGCCGAGACAATCGAGTGCATACCCGGAATCTGCGAAATATATTCCAGAGAAACCGGATCGGACTCGCCATACCAACGGAATGATAGTTTCATATAGGGGGTTTCCTCCTTATTATCGGTCTAAGCCGATATATTTCCAAACATTATTGAAGCAGATATCCTCAATCATGCCGCCGAGCAACTCATAGTCCGCGGGCGCCATGCCGTCCGCCACCCAGCCGCCAACCAGATTGCACAGGATACGGCGGAAATATTCGTGGCGGGGATAGGACAGGAACGAACGCGAGTCGGTCAGCATGCCGATAAAGCGGCTCAAAACGCCGATATTGGCCAGACTCTTCATCTGGGCGAGCATGCCGTCGTAGTGGTCGTTGAACCACCATGCCGAGCCGAACTGAATTTTCCCGGCGGCGGTTTCATCCTGGAAGCAGCCTGCCGCCGCAATCAGTTTGTCGTTATCCGCCGCGTTCAGCGGATACAGCACGGTCTTGGGCAGCTTGTCCCGCACGGCCAGACGGTCGAGCAGTGCGGCCAGCGAAGCGGCGGTAATCGTATCGCCGATGGAGTCGCCGCCCGCGTCCGCGCCGAACGCGCGGTACAGCTTGGTGTTCAGGTTGCGAATCGCGCCCATGTGCAGCTGCATCGTCCAGCCGCGGTCGGCGTACTGCTCACCGAGGAAGTCCATCATCAGCGACTGGTAGGCCGCGACCTCGTGTTCGGTCGGCGTTTCGCCCGCCAGTGCCTTGCGCATGGCCGCTTCCGCCGCGCTTTCGTCCCAAACCGTGAAGTCCGGCGAACCGAACGAATGGTCGGACAGGCGGCAGCCTGCCTGCGCGAAATATTCCACGCGCTGCGCCAGCGCCTGCTTGACGTCGTCAATCGTGCGGATGGGCAGGTTTGCCGCCGCGCCCAGCTTTTCCAGATAGGCGGGATACCCCGGGTCAACGATATTGAGCGCTTTTTCCGGGCGGAAGGTCGGCAGCACCTGAACCGGGAAAGCCGCATCCGCTGCCAGCTTTTTGTGCCACTGCAAATCGTCAATCGGGTCGTCCGTGGTGCAGAGGGCGCGCACGTTGCTCTCCAGAATCAGGGAGCGGGCGGAACCGGCCGGGCTTTGCAGCTTGGCGTTTGCCTTGTCCCAGATGCCGTCCGCCGTGGTCGGGTCGAGCAAATCGTCGATGCCGAAAAACCGGATAAGCTCCAGATGCGACCAGTGGTAGATGGGGTTGCCAATCAGATGGGGCATGACCTCGGCATACCGGTCAAACTTCTCGCGGCCGGGCGCGTCGCCGGTGACAAAGCGCTCCGGCACCGCGTTGGCGCGCATGACGCGCCACTTGTAGTGGTCGCCGCCCAGCCATGCATGGGCCAAATCGTCAAAACGGACATCCTCGTAGATTTCCTGCGGGTTGAGATGGCAGTGATAGTCGAAAATCGGCATTTTCTTCGCATGCTCATGATAGAGGATGCGCGCCGCTTCGCTTTTCAGCAAAAAGTCGTCGCCAATAA
Source organism: uncultured Agathobaculum sp. (assembly GCF_944384695.1). Classification (GTDB taxonomy): domain Bacteria; phylum Bacillota; class Clostridia; order Oscillospirales; family Butyricicoccaceae; genus Agathobaculum. The sequence goes on from NZ_CALWUQ010000113.1 coordinate 2,350, forward strand.
ATGTTTTCATCTTCATTTCTCCTTTTCGGATTCGGATGGGCCGGAAAGATAACTGGCTGTCCGAGACAACTTACAAAACAACATCCTCCAGCTCAGGGCGCGCTGCCTTGCCGTCAAACTGCTCGAGCGATACATTCCTGCAATCCTCGCAGCGCACAGCCTCACCGAATTCCTCCATGCGGTCGCCCGCAAAACGCACGCGGCAGTTTCGCAGCGTTACATCGTCCGCGCGGCGCATGTAGAAGCCCGCGCTCGGGATGCGCTCAATCGTCTGGCGGATGCCCGGACGCAAATCGTACATGCCGCGCTCCCACTTGCTCTTGGCACGGATGGTGACCTGTACGTTGTCAAACAGCACATCTTCAATATGGTTGCCGTCCCGGCCGGAAAGCAGCACGCCGTTTTCGCTGTCACAGGTGATATTGCGGAAGCGGATGCCGGAAATATGGCCGGAAAGCGTATCGTCATCACGGTTGTGCGTGGTGATTGTGATTGGCTCGGCGCAGCCCCACCAGCAATCCGCAAAGCGGCGTGTGCCGATGATGATGTTGGAAAACGACACATTCCTGACATGGCCGCCGTCACGAATCTGGATGGACAAGCCGCGGTTGGAATCCGAAATGACGCAGTTATCCACCACGACATTCTCAAAATCGCCCGTGCCTTCCGTGCCAATCTTGATGGCAGCCGAGGTCGAGGTCAGCGTGCAGCCCGAAATCAC
>NZ_CALWUQ010000114.1 GCF_944384695.1 uncultured Agathobaculum sp.
GAAGTTTTTTCATTTCTCATCAAACTTTTCCGATTTGACCGCCCCTCACCGAAGCAGCTCGATTAGTATACTACCCCCATCCCCCTTTTGTCAACACCTTTTTACAAAAAATTTTCTTTTTCCCTCAGCCTCCATATACTGCATTTGAATTCCTACTTATCTCGTGGTATAATGCAGCCATTGTTTACTGCTGCCCCCAAATGCTCTTTACACTGTCGGTTGGTGGTATCAGTACTCATATTTTTCCCATACCGGAGGACTTTATGCTCAAACGCCTGTTTTTTGCCGCACTTACCGTTGCGGCCCTCACGACTTCCGCTTCCGCAGTCAACGCTTTGCCTGCGGCTTCCGGCGGTCAATCCTTTTATGTCAGTACCTCTCTATCGGATGCGGCAGGCCAATCTGCCGACCCCACCATATATAATATCAATGGGAACACCTATTTTAAGCTGCGCGACTTAGGGCGCTTATTGAATTTCGGTGTTACATACGATAGCGTTTCCAACGCCGTCCATATTGAGCCGGATGCGGATTATGTCCCCGCATCCGGAGAAATCAGCACCATTCAGAACACCGCTACCGCACCCGCTCCTGCCGTCGTTACGCGCCAGACGCTTTATTTAAACGGTTCGCTCATTTCGCCTACTGTCTATAATATCAAAGGAAACAACTATATTGGTTTGCGCGCGCTGGGCCGGCTTGTGGATTTCGGCGTTTCCTATAATTATGACAACCGGCGCATCACCGCCTATGCCGCTTATCCGTATGCTGAGGAAACCACATGGTCTGCGGCGATGAATGATTTGGCAAATGACCTGCGCGTTTTGCCTTCCTCCTCCTTTTCCAATGCGGCAACCCAATATGCCTCTGTCATAACCGGAGACGCAAACGCCGATTGGCGCGCGCTAATCAGCCAGCTCCGCGCAGTCAAAGGCGCTCCCCTATACGCTTCGTCCGCCAATACACTGTATCGCAGCAATCTTTACTGGGCGGACAAGCTCACCGCCGCCCTGACCTCCACCACTGCCGCTGCAACACCGCAATATTCCAGCAGCCTGACCGCACTGGCCGATGCCAACCTGTTTGACAACCCGGATAAAACCGCACTGCAAACCGATTTCCAGACCATGGCGGCCGCCTATCTCGGTACAAATCCGGCATCCATGAGCAGTGTTACGGTTTCCAACGGATATTCGCGCGATGCGCGCAGCCGTCCTGCCCTGTCCGATACATACACACTAACCGACGGCGTGACAGCATCCGATTATGCCGCAGCAAAACGCTTTTTTTCCGCGGATATGGCCAAGCTGTCCACCCTGACTACAGATGATGCGCGCGTCGGCTATATTTACAAGCTGCTGCAACGTGAATTCCGCACCGGCGGCAGCGCATCTTGGGTCAAGGCATATCATAAAACCGGCAGCGTCAGCGCACGTTCGCTGGCAGCCGCAGCGGACTGGATGTTCTCGGAAGCCGGTATCCCGGCGTTTCTGGCGCGCAGCTGGTCCACTGCGTGGAACGTCGTCTATGTCAACGGACAGTGGGCGGTATTTGATTTCACCAAAGGCGGCGCGCTTCGCTCGCTGGACGACTACCGGCTGATTGACCTGAACCCCGGCTCGACCCTGCTCTTGACACAGGTCATGCGTCCCGGCGCTTCCTATTATAATCTCCGCACCGCAACTGTCGATAAGTATTTCACCTATACCAACATCGCCGGAAGCGCGCAGGCCACCGCAAAACAAATGCAGGCCTATATCAAAAAGGTCAATCCCAGCGTACCGCAGTCTGTTGTCGACATGATTCCCTATTATCTATCCGAAGGTCAGGCCGAAGGCATCCGAGGCGATATCGCATTTGCGCAGTCCTGTCTGGAAACGGGCAATTTCACTTTCAAGGACAGCGCCGTTAAGCTCGAGCAAAACAACTTTTGCGGCCTTGGCGTGCTGGATAACGGTATGCTCGGCGCATCGTTCAAAACGCCGCAGCTCGGCATCCGCGCACAAGTGCAGCATCTGAAAGCGTATGCCAATAAGGCCCCATTAAGCAACCCGGTCATCGACCCGCGTTTTTCGCTTGTCACCCGCGGCGCCGCACCCACCGTGCAATATCTCGGCATTCAGGAAAATCCGCAGGGATATGGCTGGGCAGCCGGTGCGGATTACAGTGTAAAAATCCTTAACATTCTGGAGAATATCCGCGCCTGCTGATGGGCATACTACAAGCTGAGGTGAAACTACATGAACCGATACCACAACTTGACGGAAATGCTGGCCATTAACCGCTCTGCACACGCTTATTTCTCTCAGCTGCCAGCCCATATCCGCCGCATGATTATCGAGCGCGGTGACTGCGTCCATTCTCAGGCAGAGCTGCAAGGCTATGCCGAGCAACTGCTGCATCAGAAAGATTAAAGTTGCAGCCTCCCAACACATCCGAATGGAATAGTCAAGAAAACCGCACACCCAAATTACTCCATCAGGCGACCTGACTCCGCTTTTGTGTCCACCGCAAACGCTTAACAAGCGGAGGCAGATTATCCTCATTGGCGGTGTTGCGCCGGAGGCGATTGTAATACGTTTCGATCCAGCGAAAAATTAACTGTCGAACCTGCTCCCGTTTCATAGAAACGCAGTGAAGCCGATAAATCAATTCCTTTTTGAGGGTTGCAAAAAAACTTTCCATCCGTGCATTGTCAAAACAGCAATGTGTGTGTCCCATGCTCTGACGAATGGATCCATATTGAACTAGTAACTCACGGTATTCCCGGCTAGTATACTGGCTGCCATGATCAGAATGAAGAATCAAACCGGTTTGATAACCATAGCGGGAAACTGCATTGCGAAACGCATCGCAGCATAAGCTGGCGCGCATATGGGGGCGCATTGCATAACCGATCACCGCGCCATCAAAACAGTCCAGAATTGCGGCAAGATATGGGACGCACACATTGCTGTTTTGACAATGCGCGGATGGAAAGTTTTTTTGCAACGCTCAAAAAGGAATTGATTT
>NZ_CALWUQ010000115.1 GCF_944384695.1 uncultured Agathobaculum sp.
AAGGCAGGCAAGGCAACCCTTTTCGGGCTGCCCTGCCTGTCTTTTTTTCTTTGGCCTATTTTGCAACAGGCCCTTTTCATGCAATGCAGCGGCCGGAGAAACCCGGATGGGATTATAAAAATCGGCGTATGTCGACGGCAAGCTGTTCCTCCAGCTGGATGAGCCGCTTGGTGATGTCCTTGGCTTTCTCACTGGCGGCCTTGTATTGATTGAGGTATCGGTTCAGCGATTTGACGCCCATATTGCAGCCGTCCGTCATCAAATCGGCGATGGTGTGGTCGGATTCGTCCATGCCCAGCTTGACATTGGTCTTCATCCACGACATCCCCTTGGCAATCGGATTGGGCTCTTTGCCGTCGTCGTGATATTCGTCCAGCAGCACCTGGATTTCGTCCTGCAATTGGACATGCCCGTTTCGGCACTGCTCCAAATCTCGCCGCAGCGTATCGCTTTTGATATACTCAAGCACCTCGTCAATCGAGGACACGCCCATTTTGATGCCTGCGTCGCACTCCCGCAGCAGTTTGATGGTATCTTGCTCGACCATAATTCGCTCTCTCCTTTGTTTTCCTGAGATAGCATCAGTATGCGCAGTTGTGCGCAAATCATGCCTGCGCAGGATGGTTTGCACACAAGGGATAAAAATGTGTCTTTTGCGCAAAATAGCAGAAAAACCCGGAAGGAGCATGATTATGAAGCTGGATAAGCAGAGCTATCAGCGTCTGCTGGAGCAGAAAAGCCCGCCGTCGCCGCTGCCGCTCGACTGCCTGAAGGCGTTTCTGTTCGGCGGGGCAATCTGCACGGTGGGCGAAGCGGTGAGCAATTTCTGGCAGTGGCGCGGGCTGGAAACCACGGACGCGGCTGCTGCGACCTCGATTACGATGGTGTTTCTCGGCGCGCTGCTGACCTGTCTGCATTTGTACGAAAAGCTGGCCAAACACGCGGGCGCGGGCACGATTGTGCCGATTACCGGCTTTGCCAATTCCATCGTCTCGCCCGCGATGGAGTTCAAAAGTGAAGGGCTGGTGCTCGGCGTGGGCGCGAAGCTGTTCGTCATCGCCGGGCCGGTGCTGGCCTATGGCATTTCGGCCAGCGTGATTTACGGATTGGTGCTCGTGCTGCTGGGAGGGGGCGGCGGCGCATGATTGAACGCATCGGGCAGCGCACGCTGCGTCTGACCGGCCGCCCCTATCTCATCGCGCACGCGGCGGCGGTCGGCAAAAAGGAGGGCGAGGGGCCGCTCGGCGCAGCCTTCGACTTTGTCACCGAGGACGACCGTATGCACCAGAAGTCGTGGGAGCTGGCGGAAAGCGCGCTGCAAAAGACCGCAATCAATCTGGCGTTGCACAAGGCCGGTCTGCAAAAGGGGGAGCTGGATGTCATTCTCGCGGGCGACTTGCTCAATCAGTGCACCGGCTCGTTCCTCGCCTCGGTCGACTCGGATACGCCCTATCTCGGCCAGTACGGCGCGTGCTCGACCATGGCGCAGGGGCTGGCGCTGGGCGGCTGTCTGGTGGAGGGCGGCGCAGCGCGCCGCCTGCTGGCCGCAGCCTCCTCGCATTTCTGTTCGGCCGAGCGGCAGTACCGCTTTCCGCTTGCCTATGGCGGACAGCGCGCCCCGACCGCCCAGTGGACAGCGACCGCCGCAGGCGCGGCTGTGCTGGCGGCGCAAGGCACGGGCCGCATCCGGGTGACGCACGCACTGTTTGGCAAGATGGTCGAGCTGGGCGTCAAGGACGCGAACAACATGGGCGCGGCAATGGCGCCCGCGGCTTACGACACGATTTCCGCGCTGCTGTCCGACCTCGGCGCGCAGCCGACCGACTTCGACTGCATTGTGACCGGCGACCTCGGCCATGTCGGCGCGGATTTGCTGCTGACGCTGCTGCGCACGGACGGCATCGACCTGTCCCCGGTCTACTCGGACTGCGGCAGCCTGCTCTTTGGCGATACGCAGGACGCGCACGCAGGCGGTTCAGGCTGCGGCTGCTCGGCGGCGGTGCTGTGCGGGCCGCTGCTGCGCGATATGCAGGCGGGCAAGCTGCGGCGGCTGGTGTTCGCAGGCACGGGCGCGATGATGAGCCCGACCTCGGTGCAGCAGGGCCAGCCGATTGCAGGCATCTGCCACGCGGTCGTAATCGAAAGGAGCGACGCATGAACTGGATGGAATACGTCAATGCTTTCTGGGTGGGCGGCGCGATTTGCGCGGTCTGCCAGATATTCATCGACAAAACCAAGCTGACCCCTGCGCGCATTCTGGTCAGTCTGGTGGTGCTGGGTGTTGCGCTGCAAGCCTTCGGGCTGTATCAGCCGGTCGTGGATTACGCGGGCGCAGGCGCGACGATACCCCTTTTGGGCTTCGGCTATTCGCTGGCCAAGGGCGTTGCCAAGGCGGTCGCGGAAAGCGGCCTGCTGGGCGCGTTCACCGGCGGCGTGACGGGCGCGGCGGGCGGCATTGCGGCGGCAATCGTATTCGGCTGCCTGTTTGCGCTGATTGCGCGGCCCAAATCCCGCTCCTGACCCGCTCTTGCAGACAGGGGCAAACCCCGGTATAATAGACAGCAGAACGAAAAAGAACGAGGTTTGCCCATGCGCTACTATTTTGCCCCGATGGAGGGCGTGACAGGCGCGGTCTACCGCCGCACGCATTGCGAATATTTCCCGGGGATTGACAAATATTTTATGCCGTTCATCACGCCGACCACGACCGGACGTTTCACGCCGCGCCAAATGCGGGATATTGCGCCCGAAGTGAACGCAGGCGTACCGGCTGTGCCGCAGCTTTTGACCAAATCCGCCGCGGACTGCATTTGGGCGGCGGACGCACTGGCCGATATGGGCTATGCGGAGGTCAACCT
>NZ_CALWUQ010000116.1 GCF_944384695.1 uncultured Agathobaculum sp.
AATTATCCACAATATGCACGAAATTCGGCGTCTGGAGGAGCGCGGCGTGCGCACTGCGCAGACGTTGGAGGAAATCCCGGACGGGGCGAAGGTGCTCATCCGCGCACATGGTGTGCCGCGCACGGTTTATGATACCCTTGCGGCAAAAAACTGCGAGGTTTTTGACGCGACCTGTCCGTTTGTCCAGAAAATTCACCGCATCGTCGACACGGAAAGCCGGGACGGTCGCCTGATTGTCATTCTGGGCAGCGCGGGCCACCCCGAGGTCGTGGGCATCCAGGGCTGGTGCGGCGAGTCGGTCGTGCTGGAGGGCGAAGAGCAGGCGCGGGCGTTCACCGAGCAGACGGAGATGGTTGACAGGCCGCTTGCCGTGGTCGCACAAACCACCGTCAATCGGGCAATTTGGAATATTTCCGTCGGTCTGATAAAAAAAAGGTGTACAAACCTCAAAATTTTTGATACAATATGTAAAGCGACGGATGAGCGTCAGTCGGAGGCTCGTCTGCTTGCCGGTGCGTCGGATCAAATGATTGTGATCGGCGACAAGAAAAGTTCCAACACAAAACGGCTGTATGAAATCAGCCGGTCGCTGTGCAAAAATGTGCTTTATATCGAGGACGCCGCGGAGCTTACGACGCAGGAGCTCTGCCGGGATGGGCGCGTCGGGATCACAGCAGGGGCATCGACACCGGCATGGATAATTAAGGAGGTCAGTAACATGATGAGCGAAGAAACGAAAATCGAAAATGGCGAGGACTTTGCCGCAATGCTCGAAGAGTCCTTCAAGACTTTAAATACAGGAGAGAAAGTCACCGGTACCGTTGTCGCAGTGTCCACGACCGATGTACAGGTCGACTTGGGCGTTAAGCACACTGCGTATATCCCGGTCAGCGAGCTGTCGGACGATCCGAACTACGACGTAGCTGCCAACATCCATCCGGGCGATGAGATCGAAGCGGTTGTTGTCCGCGTCAACGACGGCGAGGGCACGGTAACCCTGTCCAAGAAGCGCGTTGACCAGCTCAAGGGCTGGGAGACCATCGAGAAGGCGCATGAGGAGCACACGGTTGTGGAAGGCACCATCGTGGAAGAGAACCGCGGCGGCGTCGTTGCGACCGCGTTTGGCGTGCGCGTATTCATCCCGGCCAGCCAGACCGGCGTGCCGAAGGATCAGCCGATGAGCCAGCTGGTCAAGACCAAGCAGTCTTTCTATATCACCGAGATCAACCGCCAGCGCAAGCGCGTGGTCGGCTCGATCCGCCAGATCCAGCAGGAGGCCCGCAAGGCTGCTGCCGAGAAGATCTGGAGCACCATCGAGGTTGGCAACGAGTACGAGGGCACGGTAAAGAGCCTGACCTCCTACGGCGCGTTTGTTGACATCGGCGGTGTGGACGGCATGGTTCATATTTCCGAGCTGTCCTGGGGCCGCATCAAGCACCCGTCCGAGGTTGTCAATGTTGGCGACAAGGTCAAGGTGTTCGTCATCGGCCTGGATAAGGAAAACAAGAAGATCTCCCTCGGCTACAAGCGCGAGGAAGACAATCCGTGGAATGTATTCAAGTCCAAGTATGGCGTGGGCGATGTGGCTGAGGTCAAGATCCTCAAGTTCATGCCGTTCGGCGCGTTCGCTGAGATCGTTCCGGGCGTGGACGGCCTGATTCATATTTCTCAGATTGCGGATCACCGCATTGCCAAGCCCGAGGATGTGCTCGAGGTTGGCCAGAAGGTTGACGCAAAGATCATCGACATCAACGATGAGAAAAAGAAGGTTTCGCTGTCCATTCGCGCGCTGCTGGTTGGCGACGAGTACGGCGACGAGGAGTAATTCCGAAGATGCAAAGAAGCACCCAAACGGGTGCTTCTTTTTTGTGTTTGCGCCGCGTATACTGTCCCCGGAGGGGGCGTAGGTATGCGGCGGCGCAGATATCGCGGAAAAGGGAAGGGCTTGCGGCTGATGGTGCTGCTGGTCGTGCTGGCTGCCGCCGGCATCATGGCGACCGTGCGGATGCGGCAGATTTTCATGGAATACGCCACCAACGTCTGTGAGGACAGCGCGATTCAGGAAATCAATAACCTGATGCAGGAGGAGGTCTTTTCCGACCCCAAAACGTATGAGAATATGGTCGTTTTGGAGCGGGACAGCGAGAACCACGTCACTGCGCTGCGCACGGATGTAATTGCCATCGGACAAATCAAGGCGCGGTTGGTCAACGGTCTGTTTGAGCGGCTCAGCGATTTGGAGCAGACAACGGTCGAGGTGCCGCTCGGCACCGTGTTCGCGCCGAATTATTTTACCGGCATGGGGCCGTCGGTGGACATCGGCATGGCGGGCTTGACCCAGATGGAAGCCGAATTTGTCAGCGCCTTTTCCGCTGCGGGCATCAACCAGACGCGGCACAACATCATCATCGAAATCCATGCGGGTTTCCGCATTCTTACGCCGCTGGGCGGCGAGGACCGTGAAATTGTCACAAGCTATCCGGTCACCGATACGGTGATTGTCGGTACCGTGCCTGAGCGGTATACCTATATCGACGATTTGGGTTCGGGTCTGCTCGGTGAGGTGAGCGATTATGATAATTCGTCGGAAAACGGAAAATAATACTTCCGAATGGGCCAAAAATTTGGTATACTATATTCTGTATTGGAATGTGAAGGGGTGCTTGCATGGATGCCCTCGGGCAGATTACCGCATTGCGTGAAAAGCTGCGGTATCACAACGAAAAATATTATAACGAAGATGCTCCGGAGATTTCGGATTACGAATACGATATGATGCAG
>NZ_CALWUQ010000117.1 GCF_944384695.1 uncultured Agathobaculum sp.
TGCAGCGTGAGCTGCGCGCACTGGAGGCTGCGCATCCGGAATACGCGGATGCGGATTCCCCGACGCAGCGCGTCGGCGGTGCGGCATCCGGCCGGTTTGCCAAGGTGACGCATGCCTATCCGCTCGAGAGCTTGCAGGATGTCTTTTCCTTTGACGAGCTTTCCGAGTTTTACGGCCGCGTCGAGGGTGCGGTCGGGCAGGCGGAATATGTGGTCGAGTATAAAATCGACGGGCTTTCGGTGGCGCTGGAATACGTGGACGGCAAATTCGTGCGCGGCGCGACGCGCGGCGACGGGCAGGTTGGCGAGGATGTGACTGCCAACCTCAAGACGATAAAGGATATCCCGCAGAAGCTGGAAAACGCGCCGCCGCACCTGATTGTGCGCGGCGAGGTGTATATGAAGAAGTCGGTGTTCGATGCGCTCAACGCCGAACTGGAGCTGCATGAAAAGCCGCTGCTTGCCAATCCGCGCAACGCGGCGGCGGGCTCGCTGCGGCAGAAGGACAGCAAGATTACCAAACAGCGCAAGCTGTCCATTTTCTGCTTTAATATCCAGAATGCGGACGAGCTGCCGCTGACCAGCCACACGGATTCTCTCGATTACCTGAAATCGCTCGGTTTTCCGGTCAGCCCGCGCTATCCGGTCTATACCGACCCCGTGGACGTGCAGCGTGAGATTGAGAACATGGGCGAGACGCGCGGCGAGCTGGATTTCGATATCGACGGCGCGGTGGTCAAGGTCAATTCGTTTGCGCAGCGGCAGACACTCGGTTCAACGGCCAAATTCCCGCGCTGGGCGGCGGCGTACAAGTACCCGCCCGAAGTCAAGCAGACGCTACTCAAAGATATCATCATTTCGGTCGGGCGCACGGGCGTTTTAACGCCCAATGCGGTGCTGGAGCCAGTGCGGCTGGCGGGCACGACGGTATCGCGCGCAACCCTGCACAACCGCGATTTCATCCGCCAGCTGGATGTGCGGGTGGGGGACACGGTTTCGGTGCGCAAGGCGGGTGAGATTATCCCGGAAATCATCGGGGTGGTGCTTGACAAACGCCCTGCGGACGCGCAGCCGTATGAAATGCCGAAATTCTGTCCGGTGTGCGGTGCGCCGGTGTATGACGATGAGGAAGAGGCCGCCATCCGCTGCACAGGCGCGGCGTGTCCCGCGCAGCTGCTGCGCAACCTGATGCATTTTGCCTCGCGCGACGCGATGGACATTGACGGCTGCGGCGAAGGCAACCTGCAAAAGCTGATTGACGCGGGGCTGGTGAAATCCGCTGCCGATTTGTATGACCTGACGGTGGAACAGCTTTTGCCGCTCGGCAAAAAGGTGGACACCTGGGCGAATAATTTGCTGCGCGGCATCGAGGCGAGCAAAACGCGCGACCTGTCGCGGCTGCTGTTTGCGTTTGGCATTCGGCACGTTGGGCAGAAGGCGGGCAAGATACTGAGCAATCATTTCGGCAGTCTGGACGCGTTGCTGGCGGCGTCGGTCGAGGAAATGACAGAAATCCGCGACATCGGCCAAACGACCGCCGAAAGCATCGCGGCGTGGCGCGAGCTTGACCAGTCCAAGGAACTCATCGAAAAGCTGCGCGCGGCGGGCGTCAATTTCATCGGTGAAAAGACGGCAAAGAGTGATTTGCTTGCAGGAAAAACGATTGTGGCCACCGGCAGCCTGACACTTTACACCCGCAAAGAAATCAACGACCTCATTGAGTCGCTCGGCGGCAAGGCGGCCGGGTCGGTCTCGAAAAAAACAAGCTATGTGGTGGCCGGAGAAAACGCGGGCAGCAAGCTGCAAAAGGCGGCCGAGCTGGGTATTCCGGTCTTAACAGAAGAAGAATTCAAAAATATGATACAGCAGGAGGAACTTTGACATGGCAATTTCCAGAAAAGAAATTGAGCACATCGCATCCCTTGCGCGTCTGGACTCGACGGGCGGCATTTTTGACCGCCTCGCGGACGACATGCAGGGCATCGTCGGCATGGTGGACAAGCTCGCGGAGCTGGACCTTGGCGACATCACGGACGTTATCAATACCGAGCGCAAGAATGCGTTCCATGAGGACGTAGTCGTACAGGAGTATACGCCCGATGAGCTGATTGAGCCGAACGCGCCGGACTTTCAGGCGGGCGGCGTAGCCGTACCGCGTGTGGTAGAATAAGGGGGGACGGAAAATAATGGCACTTTTTGAAAAAACAGCGGTTGAGCTTTCCAAAATGCTCGCCGATAAGGAAATTTCTGCAGTGGAGCTTGCGCAGGACGTTTTCGCCCGCACGAAAGCGGTCGAGGACAAGGTGCAGGGCTATGTGACGGTCGCGGAGGAGTCCGCGCTCGCGCAGGCGGCTGAAGTAGACAAAAAACGCGCTGCGGGCGAGGAGCTGTCCGCGCTGGCGGGCATCCCGGTCGCTGTCAAGGACAACATCTGCACCAAGGGGACGCTGACCACCTGTGCATCCAAGATGCTGTACAACTTCAAGCCGCCGTATAACGCGACGGTGATTGAGAAGCTGACTGCAAACGATATGGTCATGACCGGCAAGGCGAATATGGACGAGTTCGCAATGGGTTCGTCCTGCGAAAACTCGGCTGCGCACCCGACCCACAACCCGCACGGCTTGAACCGCGTGCCGGGCGGCTCGTCCGGCGGTTCGGCGGCGGTCGTTGCGGCGGGCGAGGTTCCGCTGGCGCTCGGTTCGGATACCGGCGGCTC
>NZ_CALWUQ010000118.1 GCF_944384695.1 uncultured Agathobaculum sp.
CAGTCAACAACAATACATTTTCCGGCGCGATGCCGAGCACGTCGGGCAGGGCGGCGGGTTTGCGGTCTTTGGGCATGCGCCACCACAGGGGCGGTGTGCTCTCGTTCTGCCCCGCATAGCGGAACAGCAAAATCCATTCAAACGGCTCCTCCAGCTCACCGACCCATTGCACGCTTGCGCGGTTAGCTGCGGCACGTGGATGAAAATAGTGTGCGCGCAGACCGATGGCATGCAACTCGTCCGGTACGGGCTGTGCGGCGGTAAACCGCAGGCCCCATGCGGGTGCTTCGACCGTTCGCTCATCCACCTTGCGGGCGGGAGTGATGTTTTTGCAGCCGGTCAGGCGTGCGGCGGCTTCGCTGCGCGGGTCGGCAAAAACCTGTTTGGTCGCGCCGCTGCGCACGATACGGCCATTCTCCATTACGCACAGCTGACCGCATAGGTGATAGGCTTCGTCACGGCTGTGGGTGACCAGCACGGCCTGTCGCCCGTAGGAACGCAGCAGGGCAAGGAATTGTGGTTGCAGCTGGTCGCGCAGATGGCTGTCCAGCGCGGAAAACGGCTCGTCCAGCAGCAGCAGGCGCGGCTCGTTTACCAGCATACGCGCGAGGGCGACGCGCTGCGCCTGTCCGCCGGAAAGCTGGGCTGGGCGCAGCTTTTCGAGGCCCTCCAGCTGCATCATTCCGATGATGTCCCGCAGGCGGCGCTGCCGTGCAGCGGCGTCGCGCTCCCGGTGCAGGCCGGTCAGGATGTTGCGTTCGACCGTCAGGTGCGGAAACAGGGCGTACTGCTGGAACAGATAGCCCACGCGCCGCTGCTGCGGCTTGAGGTTGATGCCGCGCGCGGAGTCGAACAGCGTTTCGCCGTCCAGCACAATGCAGCCGCTGTCCGGTGTTTCCACACCCGCGATGCATTTGAGCGTCATGCTCTTGCCGCAGCCGGACGCACCCAGCAGGCCGGTGACGGCGTGTTCCGCATCGAAGGCGGTTTCCAGTACGAAATCGCCCATCCGTTTGCGGATGTCCACATGCAGGCTCATACGCGGCGCCCCTCCTTTTGCCGGCGTTCCAGCAGATTGACGGTCAGCAGCACCGCCGCAGAGATAACAAGATTGACCAGCACCCACAGAAACGCATGGGCATCGTCACCTGTGCGCCAGAGCTGGTAGACCGTGGTCGAGATGGTTGCGGTCTTGCCGGGCGTGTAGCCAATCAGCATGCTGGTCGCGCCGTATTCGCCCAGCGCGCGCGCAAAGGCGAGCACCACGCCCGCGATGATGCCCTGACGGCAGGCGGGCATACGGATGCGCCAGAAAATATAGGGGTTGGATAAGCCGAGCGTCTGCCCGGCCTGCGCAAGCGTTTCGTCAAAGGCTTCGAACGCGCCGCGCGCGGTGCGGTAGAGCAGGGGAAAGGAAACGACCGCCGCTGCAATGACGCCGCCGTACCATGTCATGACGAATTTCAGGCCGATTTGCTCGAGCGCGATGCCGAGCGGACGGCGGGAACCGAACAACAACAGCAGAAAATAACCCACGACCGTGGGCGGCAGCACGAGCGGCAGCGTGAGCACCACGTCGAGCACGCCTTTCAGCAGGCGCGGCAGACGCACCGCGTAATAGGCCGCGGCAATGCCGGTAAAAAACACAATGATGCTGCTCAGCGCTGCAATGCGCAGGGAATTGAACAGCGGATACCAGTCCACGGGAAACATTCACTCCTTTTGCAAACGGGGGCAGGGCACGCGCCCCGCCCCGTCTGTATTGTTGGAAATCAGGCAACCGGGGAAAATCCCACGGACGCAAATACAGCCATCGCCTCATCGGTGGAGAGATAGTCGAGAAACGCCTGCGCCGCCTCGGGGTGTGCCGCGGTCTTGAGCACGGCGGCCGGATAGATGACCTGCCCGCACATGTCGGCGGTCGCCTCGTCCACGACGGTCAGACCGGCGCTGAAGGCGTCGGTCGCGTAGATGATGCCCGCGTCCACGCTGCCTTCGCGCACCTGTGTGGTGACTTCCTTGACGTTCGTGCCGTAGGTGATGCAGCCCGCACTCGCGAGCGCTGCCTCATCCAGTCCGTAGTAGCCCAGTATCTTCTGGGTGTACTGTCCGACCGGCACATCGCTGTTGCCCATCGCCAGCAGGATATCGCCCGCCTGAAAGTGCTGTGCGAGCGCATCAAAGCTGTCGATGCCTTTGGGGTTGCCCTCAGGCACGGCAAGCGTGACCTTGTTTTCCAGCAGGTCAAGGCGGCTGTCCGACTGCACGAAGTCCAGTCCCTCGGTGTTGACCGATGCATCGGCCGCGGCGTCCAGCTGGTCCATCTGCTTCTGTGCTGCCGAGAGGAACACGTCGCAGTCCGCGCCCTCCTGAATCTGGGTCTTGAGCGTGCCGGAGGAATCAAAGTTGAAGGTCAGCGTCACGTCCGGCGCAATTTCCTTGTAGTCCTCCGCGATTTGTTCGAGCGTTTCGGTCAGGCTCGCCGCCGCGAATACGACCAGCTCGGTCGGCTCGCTGCTCTCCGCGTTTGCCGAAGCGTCCGCCCCTCCGCCGCCTGTCGAGCAGGCGGTCAGGCTGACCGCCATACATCCGGCAAGCAGCCCTGCAAGTAGTTTTTTCATGGTGTTTCTCCTTTGCCCCGTCTTTCAGGGACGTTTTATTTTCAACCCGCCGGTTTTACGGCGCGGCCGAATCAAACGTCAGCGGGCGCAGTCCATCCGCTCGCCGCGCAGCAGCGCGTGTGCGTGCGGAAGCTGGTCCAGAAATACATCCATGCACTCCATGCAGGCTTTGGGGCTGCCGGGCAGGTTGATGATGAGCGTCCGTCCGCGGATGACGCTGACGGCGCGCGTCAGCATTGCGCGCGGGGTGATGCGCAGGCTGGCCGCGCGCATAGCCTCCGCGATGCCGGGGGCAAGCCGTTCGGCGGCGTCCAGCGTTGCTTCTGGCGTCAGGTCGCGCGGGGAAAAGCCTGTGCCGCCCGTGGTCAGAATCAGGTCGGGCTGGCGCTGGTCGGCCAGCCGGATGAGGGCTTTGGCCAGTCCTTCGCGTCCGTCGGGCAGGACAAGCTGTTCGAGAATCGTATAGCCCATCTCTTGCAGCCGCTGCGCGACGGCGGGACCGCTTTCGTCCTGCCGCTCGCCCGCGGCGCAGCGGTCGGACAGGGTGATGACCGCCGCCTGCAAGGGCAGCGGCGTGTCGCGTGGCTGGACGGTCATTTCGTCACCGGTCGCAATGCGCCCGCCCTCAAGCACGCGCGCGAAAATGCCCTCGCGCGGCATGATGCAGTCGCCCATCTTGTGAAAAATGGCGCAGTGATGGTGACAGGCTTTGCCGATTTGCGTCACTTCCAGCAGCACATCGCCGCAGCGCAGCAGCGTGCCGACCGGCAGTGTGCGGAAGTCGATGCCCTCGACCACCAGATTTTCCCCGAACGCGCCGGGCGCGACATCCGCGCCGCGCGCGTTGAATGCGGCGATTTCGTCCGCAGAAAGCAGGCTGACCTGTCGGTGCCAGTCGCCTGCGTGCGCGTCTCCGTCCAGCCCGTGGTTTGCCACGAACAGCGCCGCGCCGCGGTCCTCCTTCTGTACGCCGCGCACCGCACTGGTGCATACGGCGAGTACCTTTCCCATATTATCCTCCGATTTGGTTCATGGATTTGTGTTCCGTGATATTTTTCCGCTGCGCAAAGCAGTGCGCGGCAGGTTTTTGCAAAATCGCCTCGCGGATGGCTTTTTGCAGCGCGGCATCGTCCGCGCCGCCGCGCAGCAGCGGTTTGAGCTCCACGCCCTGTTCGTAGCACAGGCAGGGCTTCAATAACCCCGTGCAGGTCAGCCGCAAGCGGTTGCAGCGGTCGCAAAAGCCATGACTGACCGCATCAATCAGGCCGAGACAGCCCTGCAGGTCAGGCGCGTGAAAATACCGCGCCGGCCCATTGCCGCGCGGCTCAGTGACCGGCTTTAGCCGCGGCCAGCGCGCGCGCAGCCGGTCAAGCGCGGCAGCGGCGGTCGGCGTTTGGCCGGTTTGCACCGTTCCCAGCGGCATCCGCTCGATAAACCGCACATCCACCGGCAGCGCCTGTGCCAGCTCGGATAGCGGGATGAGCTGCCCGGCGGTTTCGGGTAACAGCACGGCGTTGACCTTGGTCGGCAGGCGCGCGGCGCACAGGCGCACCGCGCATAGCACCTCGTCGGCGGTATGTGCGCGGCGGGTCAGACGCTGGTACTGTGCGTTGTCCAGCGTGTCCAGACTGATGTTGACTCCGTCCAGCCCTGCCGCGCACAGCTCGTCTAAAAGGGGCGGCAGCAGCAGGCCGTTGGTGGTCAGCGTGACCTGGCGGACACCGGGCAGCGCTTTGAGATGCCGGATAAAGTCCACGCAGCCGCGCCGCACCAGCGGTTCGCCGCCCGTGACCTTGAAGCGGTCGATGCCGAGCGAAACCGCCGCTTTTGCGACGCGCAGCAGTTCTTCATAGCGCAATAAATCATCGTGCGCGGTGGGCGGCACGCCTTCGTCCGGCATGCAGTAGCGGCAGCGCAGATTGCAGCGGTCGGTGACGGACAGGCGCAGATAGCGGATTTCGCGTCCGAATGCATCCAGCATCGTTATACGCCCTTGCCGAAGCCGCAGTTGGGGAAATGGCACTCCGGACAGTTCAGACATAGCCCGCCGTGGCCGAGTCCAGCCAGCCAATCCGCCGTGACCGGCACATCGGCCAGCAGGCGCGGCAGGACAAGGTCAAAGATGGTGCGCTTTGCGTACATCACACAGCCCGGAAGGCCGCAGACCGGCCGCCCGTCCGGCAGATAGGACACGAGGAACATCGCGCCGGGCAGCACAGGTGCGCCGTAGCTGACAATCCGCGCGCCCGCCCTGCGGATGGCAAGCGGGGTGCGGTCGTCCGGGTCGACACTCATGCCGCCCGTGCAAAAAATCATCTGCACGCCGCCTGACGCCATCTGTGTGATGGCGGCGGTGATTTCGTCCGCATCGTCGCCGCAAATGGCATGCGCAGCCATTTCGCAGCCGTATTCAGCGAGTTTACGTTCCAGAACGGGCGTGAACGCATCCTCAATCAGCCCATTTGCGACCTCGCTGCCGGTGGTCACTACGCCGAACGTGCGCGGACGGAAGGGGAGCAGCTGCAAGAGCGGCGTGTCGCCCGCTGTGCGGCGCGCCTGCTCCATTTTTTCCTTTTCGATGACCAGCGGGATAACGCGCGTACCGCACAGCTTGTCGCCCTTTTTGACCGGAAAACCGCCCGCGCGCGTCGCAATCATCATTTCGCCCAGCGCGTTGACCGCGCGCAGACGCTCCACATCGACCAGCAGCAGGCCGTCCTCGTCCGCAATCAGCTCGATTTTGCCCTCCTTGGGGGCGGTCGCGTGCATATGCGCACCCTGACACAGCGCACGCAGGATTTCGGCCGCATCGTTTTCGTGCAGCATGTTCTCGTTGTTTTCCCAGATGTAGAGGTGTTCCTTGCCGACGCTGAGCAGCACTGGAATATCCTCCGGCTGGATGATGTGTCCCTTGCGGAACACCGCGTCCTTGGTCACGCCCGGGATAATCTGGGTGATATCATGGCACAGGACCTGCCCGACGGCGTCCTGCGTGCGTATCAGTTTCATGATAAGCCTCCAACAGTAAAATGCGGATTGCAGACGCAATCCTTGCTATGGTAAAATTGTATCATATCCGAACGCGGGCAAGCAACCGCTAACCGCCCGGTCGGGGCGGGCAATGTTGCCAAAGTTTTTCGTTATATTTATAAAAGTTCAACGAAAATATGCAAATGCTGCATTGTTTGGACGGATAAAAGCGTGTTTTGTTAGAAAATGATATCCGATTCAAAGCGGGGAAGGGAGGAAGCGCGAATGGAGCAGCCGCTGAAGGTGCGCGCAAGTCTGCGCATCGTGCGTGAGGACAAGCTGTTCGGCCCGGGGGTGGCGCAGCTGCTGGAAGGGGTAGAAGAGCTTGGTTCGCTGCGGCGCAGCGCAGCGCGCATGGAAATGAGTTACAACAAGGCATGGAGCGTGGTGCACGGCTGCGAGGAGGCGCTGGGCTTTGCGCTGCTCGAGCGGCGCATCGGCGGCGCGGGCGGCGGCGGCGCGGTGCTGACCGAACGGGGAAAAGAACTGCTTGCGCGCTATCGGGCGTTTTCGCAGCGGGCGCACGGATTGCTCGACCAAATGGCAGCAGAATATTTTTCAGATTTTTTAAAGGAAAGGTGACAAAAATGCAGGAACAACAGCCTTGGGTATTGGTGCGCGGCGCGGGCGATTTGGCCACCGGCGTCGTTGTGCGGCTGCACTGCTGCGGCTTTCGCGTGGCGGTGACCGAATG
>NZ_CALWUQ010000119.1 GCF_944384695.1 uncultured Agathobaculum sp.
ACTTCGCGTGCTTCATCGGCTGGCCTCGCGGAAACCCGTGGTAAACGACGGGTCGTAGAGTTTAGACCGGTCGTAGTCATCGCCTAAAAAGCCGCCGACCGTAATCAGCGCGGTTTTGGTCACGCCCTCGCGCGCGGCAGCTGCGGCAAGGTCTTGCACCGTCGTGCGAATGACCTTTTCATCCGGCCACGTCACCTTGTAGACGATGGCAGCAGGCGTTTCAGGCGCATAGCCGCCCGCCATCAGCCGCGCGGACAGCTTTTCCAGCTGCCCTGCGGACAGGAAAATCACCATCGTTGCGCCGTGCGCGGCAAGGGCTTCGATTTGCTCTTTTTCCGGCACGGGCGTGCGCCCCTCCATGCGGGTCAGGATGACCGTCTGGCTGACGTTCGGCAGCGTGTATTCGGCTTTGAGCGCCGCCGCCGCCCCGCAGAACGAGGAAACGCCGGGGCAGACCTCATATTCCAGTCCCAGCCGGTCGAGTGCGTCCATCTGCTCGCGGTGCGCGCCGTACACGCACGGGTCACCCGTGTGCAGCCGCACGACCGTCTTGCCCGCCTGTGCCGCGGGCGCCATGACCGCAATGACCTCTTCCAACGTCATTTTCGCGCTGTCGTACACTTTACAGCCGTCCTTTTTGTACTCCAACAGGGCGGGATTGACCAGCGAGCCCGCGTACACAATCACATCCGCTTCGCCCAGCAGCCGCGCGCCGCGCACGGTAATTAGGTCAGGCGCGCCCGAACCTGCGCCGACAAAATAAATCATGCCTGCCCCTCCTTCACCAGAATGATGGAAAAATACCCGGTCGGGTCGTCGAGTCGGGCAAGGTCGGTTACAATGCGCTCGCCCTCCATGCCGCACCGCTCGACCAGCGCCGCATTTTCCAGTTCCCCGCGCGCGGCCAGCTTGTCGCGCACCTCAAGGATGGACTTGCCCGCCTTCATCAGCACGCGGCTGCCGGGTAAATCGAGCGCCGCGTCCAGCCCGCCGTGCGAGGCAGGGATGATGTGCAGCATTTCGCCGTCCTCACACAGCGCACGGCCCAGTGCGGCTGCCGCCGCGCAAAAGGACGGCACGCCCGGCACGATTTCGGTCGCGTAGCCGCGCGCCTGCACACGCCGCAGCACATACCAGCAGGTCGAGTACACGGTCGGGTCGCCGAGCGTCAGAAACGCGACGGTTTTGCCCGCATCCAACAGCGCGCAGATGTCGTCCGCCGCGCGGTCGTGGCAGGCGTCGCGTTTTGCCTTGTCGCGCGTCATGGGCATATCGCAGTGCAGCACCGGCTTGTCCCCGATGTACCGCGCCGCAATTTGCAGCGCGGTCTGCTCGCCCGCGCCCGACTGCGGCACCGCTATCACGTCGCTCTCCCCCATCACGCGGATGGCCTTGGCCGTCAGCAGCTCCGGGTCGCCCGGACCCACGCCCACGCCGTATAGTGTTCCCTTGCTCATACTGTCTCCTTTAACCGCTCACACAGCGCCCACGCCCCGGGCGACTGCGCCAGAATGCCATATTTTCCTGTAAACATCATAAACTCCACTTGTGCTTTGCCGCGCAGCCGCAGCGCAAGCCGCTGCTGGGTTGCCTTACCGATGCGCGCCATCACCGCATTTCGCAATCCGGCTGCATCCAGCAGGTCGATGCAGGCATCGACCGAAACCGCGTCCATCAGCCCTTCGAGCGTCTCGCGCCCCGCGCCGCAAAGCGCCGCGTGCGCAGTGAAAATCTCCTGCCGTCCGTCCGCGACCGACGAGTGCGTATTCATCACACCCGCGGCGAGTTTCACCAGCTTGCCCGCGTGACCGACCAGCAGAATGTCCGCAAAGCCGCGGAACACCGCGTGGTCGAGCGTCTCTCCGATGTAATTCGAGCACTTGACCGCACGCTCCAAATCCAGCCCCAGCGTGTCGCGCGCAAAATCCGTACCGTAGTTGCCCGGACAAAGAAGCGCGATGCGCTGCCCTGCGGCATACAGGCTGTCCAGCTCCAGCCGGATGGTATCGACCAGCGCCTTTTCGCTCATCGGTTCGACCACGCCGCTTGTGCCGAGAATGGAAATGCCGCCCATCACACCCAGATGTTCGTTATAGGTCTGTTTGGCCAGCTCCGCCCCGTTTTCCGCCGAAACGATGACCGAAAAGCCGCCCGTGTAACCGGTTTCGCGCGCGGCGCGCTCGACCGCCGCTGTGATTTGGGCGCGCGGCGCCGGGTTGATGGCGGCCTCTCCTACAGCAACCGAAAGCCCGGGGCGCGTGACGCGCCCGATGCCCGCGCCGCCTGCAATGGAAACGCCGCTTTTCTCGCGGCGCACAGCAGCAGAAATGCGCACGCCGTTTGTCACATCCGGGTCGTCGCCCGCGTCCTTGCGCACCGTGCAGACCGCCGCGCCGCCCTCCCAGCGCGGCTGCTCGACCGGCAAACGGAAGGTCAGCCCCGCAGGGGTTTGCAGCGCGATTTCGGCAGGGGCGACACCCGTCAGCAGCAGCATCGCCGCCGCCTGCGCAGCCGCCGCCGCGCACGAACCCGTCGTCCAGCCGCGGCGCAGCGCCCGGCCGCTCTGATAGGTCATTTGCTCCATGTTGTTCCGGTCACCTCCCTGCAAGCAGCAGGGGCAGAACGGGCTGTAAGCCCGCCCTGCCCGCTTTGCTCATTGCTCCTTTTGCGCCGCGCGTGCGGTTTCCTGCTTTTTCCGCTCGACAAAGCGGCCGAGGAAAAACGCAATCACGCCCACGCCCACACCGGTCTGCACGCAAAACAGCAGGCTTTCCAGCTCACCCGGCAGCTCGCCGCCGAGCAGCTGCTCGAATACGGGCGTTGCCCAAGGCTCATATTCCTCGCCCGTGATTTCCGCGACCTTTTCGCTGCCCGCATCATCCGAACCGCCGAACTCCGCACCGCGCAAGGCCAGCACGGGCGTGACAACCAGCACCACACAAAGCAGCAACAGCGCAATCATAAGCGCCCTATCCTTTTTCGTCATGCGCCCGCCTCCTCAAATCCGACCGCGCGCAGCTCAGGCTGCGCATACGCCTCGAGCGCCATCATGATAATCACGGTCAGCACACCTTCGAGCACCGCCAGCGGCAGCTGCGTTGGCGCAAACACGCCGAGAAATTCCAGCACCGAGCCGGAAACGCCGCCCGTCGCGGACGGATACGCGACCGCAATCTGTACACTCGTCACGCAATAGGTAAGCAAATCGCCCAACGCCGCCGCCAGAAAGACCGACACCTTTTGATTCACCTTGAGCCGGAGACACAGCCTGTAAATCCCGAACGAGACAAACGGCCCCGCGACCGCCATGGAAAAGGTGTTCGCGCCCAGCGTGGTCAAGCCGCCGTGCGCCAGCAGAATCGCCTGAAACAGCAGCACAATCACGCCCAGAATGGACACCGCCGCAGGCCCGAACAGGATTGCGCCCAGCCCTGTGCCGGTCATGTGCGAGCACGAGCCGGTGGTCACCGACGGGATTTTGAGCGACGAGATGACGAAGATGAACGCGCCCGCCATCGCCACCAGCGTCACCGCGCGCCGGTCACGCGCCACGGTTTTCTTGAGCGAGAAATATCCCGCCAGCAGGAATGGCAGCGCAATCACGCCCCACAGGATGCACATGGACGGCGGCAGAAAGCCCTCCATGATGTGCATCGCGCCCGCTGCGGGCACCGCACCGCACAAAAGCGCGGCGCAGGCAGTCAGCCGAACCAGTTTTTGTTGTTTTTGTGTCATATTTTCTCCTTTCCCGCGCAAAACTGCGGATACAAAAACACGCCGTATCCCGATGCTTCCCACGCATCAGGTCGGCGCTGAACGCCCGCCTCCCCCTTTTCCGGAGAGCCGGGCTGACGCACAACCGGCCATCGCTCGTAGCCGTATGCGCTTCCATCCCAAAAGGCAGGTATTCTGGCTTGGGCGTCCTTGCACGCAGCCGGTCTTCCCGGGCCTTACGACCCAGTGACGCATTCGGCGGCGCGCTCTTCCCTTACAGCGGCGGGACCGCAGAGGATTTGCACCTCTTTCCCTATTCTCCTGCCGGAGAAGTGGCAGGCACCTTTTGGTATCCGGTATTGTATGCCGGAAGAAGCAGTTTCATTATAACATGCGGGGTATTGCTCCGCAAGGCGAATGCCTACTTTTCGTCCAAAAGCCGGGCAAGCGCCTTCGGTGACCGCGGGCAAAGCGCGTCGGGCGGCACCAGTCCGCGGGCGCGCAGCGCGTCCCACAC
>NZ_CALWUQ010000120.1 GCF_944384695.1 uncultured Agathobaculum sp.
GAGTAGGCCGCACAGATGGTCGATGACGCGGACGCGCGCGACTGCGCAGCAGCTGAGCGGTCGTTTGTTCAAACTCTCGGCGGCGGGTGCTTCGCGCCGGTCGCGGCGTATGCCGAAACACAGGGAGATATACTGTACTTGCGCGGGCTGTATGTGTCGGCGGACGAAACGCATATGGCGCGCGGCGCGGTGACCGGACGGCGGGCGGAAGCCGTGTCGCTCGGCCGCACGCTCGCACTGCAACTGAAAGCACAGGCGGAGGGAAGGCTATGACAGGAACGGTAACGCTGGTCGGCGCAGGGCCGGGCGATAAAGGACTGCTGACGACGGCGGGCGCACAGGCACTCGCGCAGGCGGATGCGGTGGTGTATGACCGATTGGTGGGTGAGGACATCCTCGACCTCATCCCGCCGCACGCGGAAAAGGTGTGTGTGGGCAAGGAAAACCATCACCATCCCGTGCCGCAGCCCGAAATTAACGAAATTCTGGTGCGGCTTGCGCGCGAGGGGAAAAATGTCGTGCGGCTCAAGGGCGGGGATTGTTTCCTGTTCGGGCGCGGCGGCGAGGAGTGCGAGCATCTGCTTCAAAACGGCGTGCCGTTTCGGGTGATTCCCGGCGTGACGAGCGCGCTGGCCGCGCCCGCGTTTGCGGGCATTCCGGTCACGCATCGGGACTTTACCTCATCCGTGCACATCATCACGGCGCATGCGCGCGCCGGTAAGCCGCTGAACATCGACTTTGCCAGCCTGGTGCGGCTGGACGGCACGCTGGTGTTCCTGATGGGGCTGACCGCTCTCGAGCAGGTGACGGACGGCCTGCTGCGCGCGGGTATGCAGCCCGACATGCCTGCCGCCGTCATCGAAAACGGCGCGCGCGGCACGCAGCGCAAGGTGGTGACGAATCTCGCTGCCCTTGCGGGCGCGGTGCGCGAAGCGGGGCTGCAAAGCCCGGCGCTCATCGTGGTCGGTCGGGTGTGCGGTCTGAGCGACGCGCTCGACTGGTTTACGCCTCTGCCGCTGCACGGCAAAACCATCGTGGTGACCCGCCCGAAAGCGCGGGCGGGGACGCTTGCCGCGCGGCTGCGCGCACTGGGCGCAAACGTCATCGAAGCACCGTGCATCGAGACGGCCGAGCGCAAGGATACGCAGCCGCTTGCGGCGGCGCTCGAGCAGCCGCACGACTGGGCGGTGTTCACCAGCCCGGCGGGCGTACCGGCGGCAGTGCATGCGCTGCGCAGACTCGGCCGCGACCTGCGTGCGCTCTGGGGCTGTAAGATTGCCGCCATCGGCAAGGGCACGGCGGACGCACTGGCGGCTTACGGCCTGACGGCTGACCTGATTCCGGCGCAGTACGACGGGGAACACCTCGCGGATGCGCTTGTGAACGCGATGCCGCAGGGTGGTTCGGCGCTGCTGCTGCGCGCGGCGCAAGGCGGGCAGATTTTACCCGAAAAGCTCGCCGCCGCGGGCATCCATGTTACCGATGTGCCGCTTTACGACACGGTACACCACTGCGACAAGGCGGACGCGCTGCGAGGGCTGTTGGCCGCCGGCAAAATCGACGCGGTGACGTTCACCAGCGTTTCGACGGTCGAGGGCTTTGCCGAAGCCATCGGCGCGGACTGCGCCGGCTTTGCCGCGTTCTGCATCGGTGCACAGACCGCAGACGCCGCAAAGCAGCACTACAAGAACGTAAAAATTGCAAAAAATGCGACCATCGACGATTTGGTTGCTTGTATACAGGAGGGGTTATAAATGTTTCATGACAGCATTCGCCCGCGCCGTCTGCGCACGTCGGACGGCTTGCGCCGCATGGTGCGCGAGACGCGCCTTTCGCCCGAAAGCCTGATTTGGCCGATTTTTGTTGCCGAAGGGCAGGGGATTTACGAGGAGATTCCCTCGCTGCCCGGTCAGTATCATTATTCGCCCGACCAGCTGTACCGCATGGTCGAGCGCGCCCGCGCGCACGGCGTGAGCCGCGTCATCCTGTTCGGTCTGCCGAAGGAAAAGGATGAAATCGGCTCGGGTGCGTGGGCGGAGGACGGCATCGTGCAGCAGGGCATCCGCAAAATCAAGGAGCTGGCCCCCGAGATGTACGTTATCACCGATGTTTGCATGTGCGAATACACCAGCCACGGGCATTGCGGCATCCTGTGCGGCTGTGATGTCGATAACGACCAGACGATTGTACGGCTGGCGCAGATTGCGGTGTCGCATGCCGCGGCGGGCGCGGATATGGTCGCGCCGAGCGATATGATGGACGGCCGTGTTGCCGCCATCCGCGGTGCGCTTGACCAGAACGGGTTTACGGGTGTGCCGATTATGTCCTATGCCGCAAAATACGCTTCCTCCTTTTACGGCCCGTTCCGCGATGCGGCGGGTTCTGCGCCGTCCTTTGGCGACCGCCGCTCCTATCAGATGGACTGGCACAACAGCCGCGAGGCGATACGCGAGTGCGCGCTCGATGTGCAGGAGGGCGCGGATATCATGATGATTAAGCCTGCGATGAGCTATCTGGACCTTGTGTATCAGTGCAAGCAGCGGTTTGAGCTGCCGGTCGCGGCTTACGCGGTTTCAGGCGAGTACGCGATGATAAAGGCCGCAGCGAAAGCGGGTCTGATTGACGAATACGGCGTGATGTGCGAGAGTGCGGTGTCCATTTTCCGCGCGGGCGCGGATATTTTGATTACTTACTACGCCTGTGAATTGGCGGACGCGATTCGGAAGGGGGATATCGGCTGATGACAAGGTCGGAACAGCTTTTTGAGCGCGCCAAAAAGGTGCTGCCCGGCGGGGTCAACTCACCGGTGCGCGCGTTCCGCGCAGTCGGCGGCAGCCCGCGCTTTATCGTGAAAGGACTGGGCAGCCACATCCTCGACGAGGACGGGTTGGAATACATCGACTTCGTCGGCTCCTGGGGGCCGATGGTGCTGGGCCACAGCCATCCCGATATCCTGAAAGCGGTCTATGACCGCATGGTAAACGGCTTGTCCTTCGGCGCGCCGACCGCGCTTGAGGTCGAAATGGCCGAGAAGATGGTCGAAATGGTGCCGCATATCGAAATGGTGCGCATGGTCAACTCCGGCACCGAAGCCGTCATGAGCGCGCTGCGTCTGGCGCGCGGCGCGACCGGGCGCGACAAAATCATCAAGTTTGAGGGCTGTTATCACGGCCATTCGGACGCCATGCTGGTCGGCGCGGGCAGCGGCGCGCTCACGCAAGGTGAGCCGGATTCCAAGGGCGTGACGAAAGGCGCGGCACAGGATACGCTGATGGCGCAGTACAACGACCTTGCGTCGGTCGAGCGCCTGCTGGAGGCAAATCTGGAACGGGTTGCGGCCATCATCGTCGAGCCGGTCGCGGCAAATATGGGCGTTGTGCCGCCCAAAGACGGCTTTTTACAGGGGCTGCGCGAGTTATGCGACAAGCACGGCGCGCTGCTGATTTTTGACGAGGTCATCACGGGTTTCCGTTTGGCGGCGGGCGGTGCGCAGGCATATTTCGGCGTGCGCGCCGACCTTGTCACCTTCGGCAAAATCATCGGCGGCGGCATGCCGGTCGGCGCGTATGCGGGCAGCCGCGTGCTCATGGAGCAGGTCGCGCCGTGCGGGCCGGTCTATCAGGCGGGCACGCTGTCGGGCAATCCGGTTGCGATGGCGGCGGGACTGGCGCAGCTGCAAATCCTGACCGACCATCCGGAGATTTACGCCGTCATGGAGGCTTCCGCGCAGTATCTTGCCAACCATCTGCGCGCAAGCGCGGACAAGCACGGCGTCAAAATGCAGGTCAATCAGGTCGGTTCGCTCCTGTGTCCGTACTTTACCGACACGCCGGTGGACTGTTTCGCTGCGGCCAAAACCAGCGACACAAAACAATACGCAAAGTATTTTAATGAAATGTTATTACGTGGGGTGTATCTGGCGCCCAGCCAGTTCGAGGCGATGTTTGTCTCGTCTGCGCACACGCAGAAGGATTTGGCGTTCACCGCGCAGGCGGCGGACGAAAGCCTTGCGACACTCTGAATGCAGAAAGGAGGGGCGGCAATGTCCCGCACATTTTCTATCATCGGCGCGGGGATGGGCGCGCCGGACACGCTGACGCTTGAAGCCCGCCGCGCGCTGGACGCAGCGGACGCGGTGTTTGCCACCGCCCGGCTGGCGTCCCTCAGACCGGAGACGGTGGTCTGCCCCTTTTCTGAGCTGGCCGCGCGGGCGGTCAATGCCAACGGGCAAACGGTCGCGGTACTGGTTTCGGGCGACGTGGGCTTTTTCAGCGCGGCTGCGCGGCTGCGCGAACAGCTTATGCTGCACGGGGATGTGCGATTGGTCTGCGGCCTGTCCAGCCTGCAATACTTTTGCGCAAAGCTGGGCGTTTCTTACGATGATGCTTGCGTGCGCAGTCTGCACGGTCGCACGGGCAGCATTTTGGGTGCGGTCAGCTATCACAAAAAGGTGTTTGTGCTGACCGGCGGCGCGCAGAATGCGCAGAACGTATGCCGGACGCTTGCGGATGCAGGGCTTGGCGGGCTGACCGTGCATCTGGGGGAAAACCTCGGCATGGAAACCGAGCGTATCCAGACTGCGACGGTGGAAACGCTTGCCGGCCAGCCTTGCGGCGATTTGGCGGTGCTGCTGATTGCGCACGCGGGTGCGGTAAACGCTGCCGAACCTCTGCGCGACAGCATGTTCACGCGGGCTAAGGTTCCCATGACCAAGGAAGAAGTGCGCTGGACGGCGTGCGGCCGGCTGGCCGTGCAGCCGGGCGACACGGTTTGGGATGTGGGTGCGGGCACGGGTGCGATGACGCTCGAGCTGGCCCGCCGCGCGTGCGACGGTTTGGTGTATGCGGTCGAACGGGATGCGGACGCGCTGACGCTGCTTGCGGAAAACCGCCGCAAGCTGGGCGGGTACAATGTGCATATCGTTGCGGGCCGCGCGCCGGACGCGCTGGAAGCGCTGCCCGCGCCGGACTGTGTGTTTGTGGGCGGCAGCGGCGGCGAGATGCGGCGCATTTTGGCGATGGCCAAGGGCAAAAATCCCATGGTGCGCGTGGTGGTGACGGCAATCGCGTTGGAAACGCTCGAGGAAGCGCGGCGCGCGCTGACAGAGCTGGGTTTTGCAAATGTTGCAGTTTCGCAGTTGGCCGCGGCACGCAGCAAGGCCGTCGGGCCGTACACCATGATGACTGCCCTCAACCCTGTGTTCATCCTGTCGGGAGGGGGAGACGATGCAGAATAACGCGCCCCGTCTGCTGCTGGCGGGCACCGGCTCGGGCTGCGGCAAAACGACGGTCACGACCGCGCTGCTGCGCGCGTTGCAGCGTCGCGGTGTGCCGCTTGCGGCCTTCAAGTGCGGGCCGGACTACATCGACCCGATGTTCCACACCGGGGCGCTCGGCGTGCCC
>NZ_CALWUQ010000121.1 GCF_944384695.1 uncultured Agathobaculum sp.
AGCGCACCATATGCGCCGCTGTCGAGCTTTTTAAGCCGCGTCTGCACGTTGCCGCGCACGGGCTGCACGTCGATATGGGGGAACAATGCTTTGAGCTGCACCCGCCGCCGGGCGGACGAACAGCCGATGGGCTTGGTTTTGTCCCATACGCCGCTCCCCGGCAGCACCAGCGCATCGCGCGCGTCCTCGCGGCGCGTGAACGCGACGAGCGGCAAGCCGTCCGGCTGCTCCATCGGCACATCTTTGAGACTGTGCACCGTCAGGTCAACCCGCCCGTCGGCCAGCGCGCGGTCGAGTTCCTTGACGAACAGCCCCTTGCCGCCGACTTTATCCAGTGTCCTGTCCAGAATCTTATCGCCCGTGGTTTTCATCGTGATGAGCTTACAGTCCCCCAGCGCGCGACAGACCTCCTCGGCCTGCACGACCGCCAGACGGCTGTCCCTGCTGCCCACTCGAATCATGTCATTCCCTCCAATACCGCGCGGATGCGCTTTGCCGCCGCCGCCGTTTTGCCATGCGCCGTGCCGTCCGACACCACACCCGCGACCAGTCCCCCGCCCTCGCACACGGCGGGGAAGAAAAAGGTCGACTCTGCCGCGCAGTCGGCCACGCTGCACGGAATGTGCATAGCGGCGCAGTCCGCCGCGATGCGGTGGTTCACGTCTCGGTCGTTCGTCGCCGCGACTGCCAGAAAAACGCCCGAAAGATCGCTTTTCTCATAGCCGCGACGGTGGTCAACCTCGATACCAGACGGGCTTTCCAGCGCAACCACCGTCACCGCCGCGCCGAAGCGCCTCAAAACGCCCACGCGCCGCGCGGCAATCGCGCCCGCGCCGAACACGGCGCACTTTTTCCCTGCAAGCGGCACAAAAAGCGGAAAGCGCGGGGCGGGTGCAGGCTGCTCCTGCACGGGCTTTGTCCAGCCGAAGCGGGCCGCAAGGAAATCCTGCGTTTCGCAGAGCGTTTTGCCCTCTTCCACGCGCGGACGCGCAATGACCAGCACGGTCGCGCCAACTTCGCGCGCCGCCGACAGCTTTTCCGCAAAACCGCCCGCCGCACCGGTGTCCTTGGTCACCAGAATGTCCGCGCGCGTCTGGCGCAGCAGCGCGGCGTTCATTTCATGCGAGAACGGCCCTTGCATGGCAACGATTTGCGCGCCCGCAAAGCCGAACGACGCGCACTGTTCGAGCACAGAGACGCTCGGCAGCACGCGCGCGACCAAACGCTCGCGCCAGCCGCGCACCGCAGTGAACACAAGCAGCTCCTTGCTGCCGGTCGTCAGCAGCGCGCGGCCGGGATGCGCATTCAGCCAGCGCACGGCAGCGGCAGTATCGGGTACGGTTATCACGCCCTCGCTGTCCAGCGCGGGGCGCAGCAGCCGAACATATTCCGCGCCCGTGTGCGCGCAGGCCGCACGCAGGTTATCCGAAACCAGCGCGGCATAGGGGTGCGTCGCGTCCACCAGCAGGGTGTCCGCATCCAGCACGGCTGCCATCGCGTCCGCGTCCAGCCGCCCTTCGTGCACCGTGATACCCGCAAGCGGCTCCATGACCGCCGCGCCGTAGTCGGTCGCAACATAGACGTCAGCGTTTCCGCCTCTGCCCGACACAAAACGGCACAGCGCATGCCCCTCGCTCGTGCCGGAGAAAATGACCAGTTTCATACGCCGCGATACCCCCGCGGCGTGACCATGCGCCCGTTTATCACGCGCGTGCGGCTGTTGCCGACAAACACGGTCGTCAGCATATCGGCCTGCCTATCGCGCAGCGCGCCGAGCGTGGTCAAAGTATATGCTTCGCCCGCGCGGCCGATGTTGCGCACCGTGCCGCACACGGTCTCGGGCGGCAGGGTTTCCAGCAGGATATCGCACGCGCGCTGCAAATGGCCGGTGCGCTTTTTGCTTGCCGGGTTATACAGCGCAATGCAGAAATCGCCCTGCGCCGCGCCGCGCAGGCGCTTTTCAATGACCTCCCAAGGCGTCAGCAAATCGGAGAGCGACACGCAGGCAAAATCGTTGGTCAGCGGCGCGCCCAGCACCGCGCCGCCCGACAGCGCCGCCGTCACGCCCGGAATTACCTCGATTTCGATTCCCGGGTCACCCGCGCACACCTCGAACAGCAGCCCCGCCATACCGTACACGCCCGCGTCGCCCGACGAGACGACCGCGACCGTACGCCCGGCTTTCGCCGCATCGCGCGCCGCTGTGCAGCGGTCCACCTCGCGCGTCATACCGGTCTGGATGCGCGCTTTGCCCTCGATTAATTCTGCAATCAGGTCGAGGTACAGCCCGTACCCCGCCACGCAGTCGCACTGCTCGAGGGCGCGCACCGCGCGCAGTGTCATCTGCTCCGCGCCGCCCGGCCCGATGCCGATGCAATACAGCTTCATCTGCCGCTCCCCTTTCTCATATGCGTAAGGCACGCCTCCAGCCTGCCCGCATCCACCAAATCCTTCATGCCGCCCAGCAGCAGGTCGACCGTTTTGCCGACTGCCAGCTCCAACAGCCCGTCTGTATCGCCGTCCCGATACAAATCCTCATAGGCGTGGTCGAAGCGCAGGCGGCCCAGCGCCGTATCTTTGATTTGGGCAATCATGGGCAGCGCCTGCCGGTAGGCATACCATCGGTAAAATTCCGCCTGCTCCTCGTCCAGCATGCGCTCTGCCGCCTGTTTTGCCGCGGCATTGCGTGAATCATCCAAATCGCCCAAATCGTCCAGATTATACAGCGTCACGCGCGCGTCCTCGCCCGCCGCCTGCTCAATATCGCGCGGCATGGCAAGGTCGAGCAGCAAGCGCGGCGGCTGCCGCAAAGCAGCAATCTGCTGGGCGGTGAGGGTAAAGTGCGGGCTGGTCGTTGCACTAACCACGAGGTCCGCGCCCTCGAGCGCCTCGCACCGCCGGTCATACGGGAAGGTATCGCACCCAGCGGGGACAATCGTCTCACCGTGATGGTAGCTGCGCAGCGTGACCGTCACCGCGCAGCCCTGTGCATGCAATGCCGATGCCGCCAACCGGCCCATCTCGCCGTTGCCAATCACAACCGCGCGACGGCCTGTGAGCGAGCCGAAGAAATCCTGTGCCCGCCGCACGCCTGCCGCCGCCGCGGACGCGGGTACGCCGGTGAGACGCACCTCGGTGCGCACGCGCTTGCCCGCAGTTACCGCGCGGCGAAACAGCGTGTCGAGCACACCGTCCATGGTCTGCGCTTCGCGCGCGAGCGTCGCCGCGTCGCGCACCTGCGTGAGAATCTGGTCATCCCCGAAAATCTGAGATTCCAGCCCCGCCGCGACCGCCATCAGATGCTGCACGCATGCCTTGTCCGTGCGGGTCACGCTCAAACCGCGAAACGCCGCCGCGTCAAACCCCGCCGCGCGGGCCAGCATCGCGAGCGGGTCGAGCGACACGCCCTCCTCGCCGTGCACATACAACTCGGTGCGGTTGCAGGTCGCCAGCAGCACGCAGCCCAAAACGCCCGGCATTTCCGCAAGGTGCGGCAGCAGCGCCTGCACCTGTCCGCGCACGAACGCCACCCGCTCGCGCTGCTTCAGCGGCGCATGCACAAAATCAATCCCCGTCATCGTGAGGTTCACAATTTCCGTCCTCCAACTGTTTTTCATCAAAGTCCGCGCACCAGTCCTGCTGCGCAAGCGCAACTGTCACGCCGTTCTGCGCGGTTTTGCGGCGGAGCAGCCGCCCGCAGCACGCGGCGCACACCGCCGCGCGCTCGCACACGTTATCCACGCCGACCGTGCGCGCGACAAAATCCGACGGCGTAAAATCGCCCGGCACGCTTTGCAGCGTCTCCGCCGAAAACACGGTCAGCGGCAGGCTGTGCGCTTGGCAGAACGCCAGCAGCCCCGGCTCGTTTTGTTTTACATCTATGCTCGCAATGCCGCGCACCGCTTCCCACGGTACGCCCGCCGTGTCCAGCGCCGCCTGTGCGGCGGCTTCAATCACTTGCGCGTCCGTCCCCTTGCGGCAGCCGATGCCGAGATGCACAATGCGCGGCACGAGATGCAGCGTATGCTGAAAAGGCGTGCTTTTCGTATCAAATCCAACTGCAAAACCGCTGTCCGGCGCGCCATC
The DNA here is from genome assembly GCF_944384695.1 of uncultured Agathobaculum sp. Classification (GTDB taxonomy): domain Bacteria; phylum Bacillota; class Clostridia; order Oscillospirales; family Butyricicoccaceae; genus Agathobaculum. Next base: position 4,087 of record NZ_CALWUQ010000121.1, read on the forward strand.
CAGCGTCACCTGCGCGGGCAGGCGTCCGCAAACCGGAAAATCCGACCAAAGGCCGACCGGCTTGCCGCGCAGCAGCGCACCGGAAACGTGCTTGATGTGCTGCGGGTCAACAACGACGCAGTCGTGCGCCGCCGCCCAAGAATCGACCGCGAAGGCCGCACGGCCGTCGGTCGCGGTCGTGATGACCGCCGTCGCGCCGAGGCCATCCGCCAGCCGCTGCGCGAGTGCGTTCGCACCGCCGAGGTGACCGGACAAAATCGGAATGACAAATCGCCCCGCCTCGTCGATGACCACCACCGCCGGGTCGAACGCCTTGCCCGCGAGATACGGCGCGACCGCACGCACCGCAATCCCCGCCGCGCCGACGAACACGATAAGGTCGCAGTCCACCATCGCCTGCTGCGCAAAGCGCGAAAGTACCGTACCGGCAAGCGAGGGGTCCACCGTGCGGGCGTACCGCTCGGTGAGAAAATCCGGCAGCAGCGCCGCCGCGCGCTGCGCGGTCTGTGCGCCGATTTCGGTAAACGACACAAAT
>NZ_CALWUQ010000122.1 GCF_944384695.1 uncultured Agathobaculum sp.
CTAAGCGCAAACCGTTCTGCCAAAAGCTACGTGCTAGCAGGACGGTTCTTTTTGCCTTATTATGCGGTGTTGCCCTAGGCATATCAGCCACCAGCCCCGGTGCAGCTCCAACAGTATCTGGAAAAACAGCGGCCGCAAAAAGCGGACCAGAAACCAGATGACCCCGGTGCTGAGGACCGTGCAGGACAGCACCAGCACCCAGAAGCGGTTGCCAGACAGGTAGTAGATCAGCCCTGATATATGGTGAATCAGCGTACAGAACAGAACGACGGAGAGCTGCTGGAAGATCAGCCGCCATCCCCGGAATCGGCTGAGCGTGAAAAGGAGCAGGATCAGCGGGATGTGGATGGTCATAGCAAAGATCCCAAAAGCGGCATCCCTATCCACCACCCGGTGCAGGACGGCCACCGCCGCCATCAGCAGAAGCGTGACGCTGGAAACGATGAAAATGGTGCGCCGCCGGGAATATCGGCTGTCCATAAACAGAAACGCCATAATCATATATAACACCGTCAAATACTCCATGATAAACAGTTCTACCATGCGGTATTCTCCTCTAACCAGTAGTTCCCCCAGGATTTCTTGAAGTCTGTTGCCACTGTCCGTGGCAACAGCACAGTCTGACCGTTGTCAAACAGGGCAGTTCGGCCCTCGACACCGGTCACATGCTGGAAATTCAGCACGAAACTAGCCCCACACAGGAAAAAACGTCGGTCTGCCAGAAGGGGGGCGGCCATCTCTCGAAAAGAAACCCGAATCGTCTGAGAATCTACGGTGCCATCGGTACAGTAATAGCGCATGACGCGCCCCACCCGCTCCACATACCGGATGCACTCAAACAGGATACGGCGTGATCCATCTGCCGTGGTCACCACAACGGCGCTGTTTCGCCGCTGGTTCAGTTTTTTCACCGCTCCGTCCAGCACCTGAAGCAGTTTGTTTTCTTCCACCGGCTTGAGCAGATAGAAAAATGCCCGGACGTCGTAGCTGTCGGCGGCAAAGTCGTTGGAGCTGGTGAGATAAACGATTTCACCGCCCTCGCCCAGTGCCCGCAAGCGCCGGCCGGTGTCGATTCCGCTCAGCTCCGGCATGAGAATATCCAGCACATAGAGGTCAAAGCCTCCTGCACCCTCCGCCCGCGCCAACAGCGCGCTGCCGCTCCGGAACGTCTCCACCTGTCCATCCAGGCTGGGGTGGGACCGGAGATAGGTATGCAGCAGCGCCGCTGTCTGGTCGAGTTGTTTTTCTTCATCATCACATACGGCGATTCGTAGCATTGTCATCCCTCCTCCACGACGGAGTGCAAATTTTACGCAGATAGCATCAGATTTTGAACAAACGCTTTGCAATTTCACAGCAATTTGTACAATGAAAATAGCATGGAAGCAAAAAACTGTCAAGAGGGATTTCCAGAAGGAGGATTGGCTATGCGGAACGGCCGTAAAGCATATTGTGACCGGCGGGAATCCCTGCCCGCGCCCAAACCGGGCAGCAGCGTGTGGCCCCGGCAGAGCTGCCCGGCATTTACCCCCAGAAAAGAGCACCTGCCCATAGAGGGCAGACAGTGCTGGTTCTGCCGCTATGCGGATTTTCACCTGACGCGCCCTGTGGCGCTGGAGGTGGGAATCTGTTGCTGGCCGGATATGCAGATTGAGTAAAACAGCGGGCATGTGACTTTCCTGTATGACCACCATTTCAATAAAGGACGTTTCAATGATGTGTAAAATTCAGAACTTATGCAAGCACAGGCTGCGCATAGCGCCGCAAATTCCCGGTTATATCCGTCAGGAGTTCCTGCAGGAAACGGTGCGAAAAAACAACTTTTCCGTATGGATCATCTGTGCGATTATTATTGCGGCAGAGCTCTTTAATATTGCCCGGGTGGTGCTTTGGTCTAAGTCCGGTCTGGGCACACGGAACAATCAAATCTATTTTTTCATGTACTGTATTCTGCTCCTTCTTGCGGCCCTGTGGCTGGTGCTGCGGCATCCGCTGCAGCGGGTTCCGGTGCGCGCCCAGTGGGCTGTGCAGTATGTCATGACCAGTCTGATTTTGCTATGGCACTTGGGGCTTAACCTCTACGACCTGTACCGCGATCCGACCGCGGGGACTACGGTATTGACGACAGCTCTGATGGGATTGGCCCTGCTGATCCAGTTTCCGCCCCGGTACAGCGCGGCGCTGTTTACGGTGATCTACCTGCTGTTCCGGGGCGCCATGGCCCCGCTGCTGGATACAGGTGACCAACTCAACCTGACCATCACCTTTGTAGTTGCTCTGGCTGTGTCTCTGGCTTACGCCCATCACACCGCTGTTATGCTGCAACAGCAGAAACAGGTTGTCGAAGTCAACGCCAAATTGCAGGAACTGGTGCAGCGGGATCCACTGACCGGACTGCTCAACAAGACGACGGTGGAATGCTGGGCCGATCAGGCGCTCCATAGTATGGAGCACACAGGAAGAAGCAGCGGGCTGACCTTGTTTCTTGTAGATCTGGATGAATTCAAAGGGGTCAACGACCGCTATGGACACCCCTGCGGCGACCATGTGCTGGTGGAGACGGCGGAAGCCATGCGCCGTGTTTTTCTGGACGCGGCAGGGCTGGGACGCATAGGCGGCGATGAATTTGCAGTACTTTATGACCGGCCCATGACAGAGGAACAGGCCACAGCCTTGGGCCAAGGGCTGGTGGAACGATTGGGGAATATCCAATGGCAGAATCAACCATTGCATGTTCGGTGCAGCGTAGGCGTGTGCATCTGTACGCGCCCCCGATACGCTTATCAGCAGCTGTATACCGAAACAGACCGAATGCTGTATCGGGCCAAGGAGAGCGGCAGGGGCCGGTGCTGCGTCCGACAGTTGGAGCACACGGAAAATAATCCATTTGAGGAGGCAGGAGTATGATAAAGCGGATTGTGAGCTGCGGGTTGATGCTCTCCCTGCTGCTTACTTTGCTGCCGGTGTCGACGATGGCCGCAGAGGAACGCTTGTCCGAAGATGGGCAACCGGCAGCAGAGATGGGGACGGAAGTAGACATCGACACCACCCATTCATCTACATACACAGTTGAGGATGATACCAGCCCGGCAATACTGGAAAATCCTACCATTTACTGCACCCCACTGGACGAGGCTTCCAGCAGCGACATGGTGCTGACGGTGGAAGGGGAGTGGGAAAGTTATGCCTGGGAAGCTTGCACCTATGGCTTCTGGTCTGATTGGGCGGGGGACAGCGCCAGCCTGACCCTTTCCAAGGAGGAGTTTACCTCTTACGCCTTCCGCTGCACGGTCACCCGCGAGGGGCAGTCGGTGACGAGTGAGATCTTCGCTTACGACCCTGCGGTGCTGGAGCGGCCCATGCTGATGGCCAACGGCCTGTCGGACGGCACTTTGGAGGACAGCAGCAACTATATCCGATATTATCAAAGTCAGCGCTACAAACGTTTTGACATTCAGGGCATGGATGACGGCACAGCCTTCAAAACCACCTT
>NZ_CALWUQ010000123.1 GCF_944384695.1 uncultured Agathobaculum sp.
AAAATAGCGGTCTAAGGGAGACTTTTCTGGTACGCCCGATGCGATTCGAACGCACGGCCTTTGGAGTCGGAGTCCAACGCTCTATCCAGCTGAGCTACGGGCGCGGGTACAAAAAGTATTATACCATTTACCGGCCCGTTTGTAAAGCATTCTCCTCAGCCTTTTTCTTTTTCGGCCGTTTCTTGTACCTATCCTCCTCCGAAAAAATGCAGCCACAATACTTCTGCATATACAGTCCCAACTCGCGCGCCCTATCCTGCCCTTCACGGAAGCGCGGCGAAAAGTCTCGATGCAGGTATGCAACACCGTACTTCTCCGCCGCCCGCTCGGCTACCTCGCGCATCAGCTCATGGTTCTGATATGGGCTGACAAACAGCGTCGAGGTAAACTGGTCAAAGCCATGTTCCGCAGCATAACGCGCGGTTTCCTCAAAGCGCAGCGTGTAGCAGAACGCACAGCGATGGTCAAAATCCGGGTATATGCCCTCAATAAACCGGCGCAGCCCGTATTCGTTTTGGATTTCCAGCTTCAGGTCTATGCTTTTGGCATACTCCACCAGCGTGTTCTTGCGCATTTTATATTCGGTAAACGGATGGATGTTCGGATTATACCAGAATCCCACCGGCTCGATGCCCTCCTGCCGCAGCGTGTCAATGCAGGCAATCGAGCATGGCGCACAACAGATGTGCAGCAGCGTTTTCATCAAAAATCACTCTCCTGTTTTGTCTATTCTATCACATTTCCCCACTCTTGCAAAGCACTTATAAAGCCGTTATACTGAAAGCAGACTACATGACAGGGAGGCATCCGTCTGATGAAGGATATTGCATATTATAACGGTACGATTGGTCCGATTGATGAGGTCAAAGCCCCGATTACTGACCGCGGTTTCTATTTTGGCGACGGTGTATATGATGCAGCGATGGTGCGCAACAAAAAAATCTTTGCGTTGCGCGACCATCTCGACCGGTTCTATAACAGTCTGCGGCTGCTGCGCATCGACCCGCCGATGCCGCGCGAGGAGCTTTCCGCCGTCTTAAACGATTTGGTCAGCCGTCTGGACTCGGACGCTCCGCATATGCTTTACTGGCAATCGACCCGCGCGGTCGCACACCGCATGCATGCCTTCCCGCCGAACGCCAAGGCCAGCCTGATGGCGTTCTCCGAGCCGTGCGGGCTTGACCGCCACGATAAGCCATACAAGCTCATCACGGTCGAGGACACGCGCTTTTTCCACTGCAACATCAAAACGCTCAACCTGATTCCCAACTGCATGGCGATGCAGCGTGCGGTTGAGGCGGGCTGCGACGAAGTTGTGTTCCACCGCGGCGACCGCGTGACCGAAGGCGCGCACTCCGGCCTTGCCATCCTCAAGGACGGTGTGTTCTGCACGCCCCCGGCCGATGAGTTCATCCTGCCCAGCATTACGCGGCTGCACTTTTTGCAGCTTTGCGAAAAACTCGGTATTCCCTCGCGCATCGCGCCCTTCACCGTGGACGAGTTGATGCAGGCTGATGAAATCATGATTCTGTCCACCGGTTCACACTGCATCGCGGTCAGCCATGTGGACGAAAAGCCGGTCGGCGGCAAGGACACCGCACTGCTGGATAAACTGCAACAGGCCTATCAGGACTGGTTCATGCAAGAGACCGAAAAGTAACGAAAGGAAGTAAACCATGCCATCTATTGTCATCATCGGCGGCGGTCCCGCCGGACTGAGCGCCGCCATTTATGCGGCGCGCGCTGGCATCCAGACAACCGTCGCCTATAAGGACGGCGGCGCGCTGGAAAAAACCGATAAAATTGAAAACTATTTTGGATTTACCGAAGTCATTTCCGGTCCCGAACTCCTCGCCCGGGGACGGGCGCAGGCAGAACGTCTGGGCGCGCAGCTTATCCAAACCGAAGTTACCGGCGTGGAATACGCCGAAAAGGGGTTTACCGTCAAAACGACCGCAGGCGCATTCACCGCAGACGCAGTCATCCTCGCCACCGGCGCACCACGCGCCACGCCTCCGATTCCGGGTGTGCGTGAATTGGAAGGGCGCGGTGTCAGCTACTGCGCAATATGCGACGCTTTTTTCTATCGCGGCAAAGCAGTCGCAGTGCTGGGCGAAGGCGAATATGCGCTGGAAGAAGCGCGCACCCTGCTGCCAGTCGCGGCTTCGGTGACGCTGCTGACGGGCGGCGCACCCGCGCCAGCGGGGCTGCCGGAAGGACTGCACGTGGATGAACGTCCGGTTGCGGCAGTCGAAGGCGAGGACAAAGTCGCCCGCGTAACATTCCAGACAGGTGAGCCGCTCGCAGTCGACGGCGTATTCATCGCCTACGGCACGGCAGGCAGCGGCGACTTTGCGCGCAAGCTCGGTGCGCAGCTGGACGGAAACAAAATCCAGGCGGGCGCAGACGGGGCAACCGCAGTTCCCGGCCTATACGCCGCGGGCGACTGCACCGGCGGACTGCTGCAAGTGGCCAAAGCCGTCTCGGACGGCGCGCAGGCTGCGCTGAGCGCCATCCAATTTGTGCGCAAAGCGTAAAATACAAAAGGGCGCGTTGCAGAAATGAAATCTGCAGCGCGCCCTTTTATGCGCCGTCCAAAGGAGTATGTAGCCGATAG